>NZ_JBQSWV010000005.1:0-148313 GCF_052377495.1 Corynebacterium sp. AOP36-E1-14 | reverse complement strand
CAGGCCGGCAACGCCGATGCGCCCGGGGGTGTCTGTCCCGGGCGCGACCGTGGCGGTCCCCGGGGTCGCGGCGTGAAGCCAGTAGAGTCAGGGACCGTGACTGCAAAGATGACCCCGGCCGGCTCCTCCTCCGGCAGCGCACGCCCCGGTGGCTCCGGAGACCCCGGCGACACCGGCGCCGCTGCCACATCCGGCGGGACGACTTCCCGTATGGACGCCCTCCGGGACTCCCTGCGCACCCCGGCCGGTGTGCTCACCATGGCGGCCTGGCCGTTGGCCATATTCACGATGATCCACCGGGTGTTCCTCAGCCCGCAGAACAGCCACCCCACCGACGACTTCACCACCGTGTGGAACGCGCTGCACCGGTTCATCGACGGCGTCCCGGTGTACGACGAGAACTACACCTTCGTCGACCCGCACTACCTCTACTCCCCCGGCGGCACGCTGCTGCTCAGCCCGCTGTCCTACCTGCCGACCTGGGATTCCGGCCGGATCCTGTTCATCTTCGCCAACGGCGTCGCGGTCCTCGTGGCCCTGGCGATCCTGACGAAACTGGCCCGCCGGTCGCTGACCGGCCCGGTTCTGCCCGTGGCGGCCTTCCTGGTGTTCTCCACCGAGTCGATCACCAACACCCTGCTGTTCTCCAACATCAACGGTGTGCTGCTCTTCGTCGAGGTCGTCTTCCTGTGGTGGATCCTGGTCGGCGCCGGCGACGTCTCCTGGCGCTGCGGCGCCGGGACGGGGACGCGCAGCACGTGGGCCACCGTCCTGGCGGGCATCGCCGTGGGCCTGGCGATCACCGTGAAGCCGCAGTTCGCCGTCCTGCTCTTCCTGCCGTTCGTGCGTCGGCAGTGGTGGGCCGTGGTCACCGGACTCGCGGTGCCGGTGGCGTTCAACCTCGCCGCCTGGCCCCTGATGGCACGGCCCGGGGACTACCTGGACAAGCTCATGCCCTACCTCGGCGAGGTCCGGGACTACGCCAACTCCTCGGTCTCGGGGGTGGGCGTGTACTTCGGCATGTCCGACTGGTTCGTGCTGCTGATGCGCGCACTGTTCGCCATGGGTGTGGCTGTCGCGGTGCTGGGTCTGCTGCGCTGGCGCAACTCCGACCCGCTGATGTGGTCGGCGACGACGGCCGGCATCCTGATGACCGGGGTGTTCCTTGTCAGCTCGCTGGGCCAGATGTACTACTCGATGATGCTGATCCCGATGATCTTCACCGTGTTCTGCCGGTTCTCGGTGATGCACAACCCGGTCATCTGGGTCGGTATCTACTGGTGCATGTCGGGTGACTCCTGGAACTCCGACCGGTGGGAGTGGCCCGGGCGTATCGTCGAGTACACCCGCGGCACCGTCGGCTGGGGGCTGATCATCCTGGCCGCCGCGACGTCCGTGGTCGTCTGGCTCGTCACCGACTGGCGGCGCCAGCACCACGGTGCACCGGAAGAGGCATCAGAGAAGAACGAGCACGTAGAGCAGGAACAGAGGTAGCCACCATGACCGAGAACAACCCCGACGTCCGTCCCCTCGAGGACTTCTCCGCGCTGAGCGACGAGCAGTGGAAGCAGCGTCTCTCCCCGGACGAGTTCCAGGTGCTGCGCAACTCCGCCACGGAGCGGCCGTACACCAGTGAGTACACCGACTCCGAGGAGCAGGGCGTCTACGTGTGCCGTGGGTGCGGCAGCGAGCTGTTCCGCTCCACGGAGAAGTTCCACTCGCACTGCGGTTGGCCGTCGTTCTTCGACCCGGCGGACTCCGACGCGGTGGAGACCCGCGTGGACGATTCCCTCGGTACCCGACGTACCGAGGTCGTGTGCGCCACCTGCGGCGGACACCTGGGCCACGTCTTCGCCGGCGAGGGCTACGACACCCCCACCGACCTGCGTTACTGCATCAACGGCATCGCACTGCAGCTGCGCGAGGCCTGACGCCGCGCCGCGGCGCATCACAGACAGTAACCCCGTAGGACGCTCCGAGCGTCCTACGGGGTTACTGTCTGCGGTGAGGTGTCAGGGCAGCTCGGCGATGAAGCCGGCGAGGTCCTCCGCATCAGCGTTCACGCGGCGGCCGGTGAAGAACGGCACCTCCTCGCGGACGTGGCGACGGGCCTCGGTGTAGCGCATCTTGTACATCAGGTCCACGATGCGGTCCAGGGTGGGGCTCTCGAAGGCGAGGATCCACTCGTAGTCGCCGAGGGCGAAGGCGGGCACGGTGTTCGCGCGGACCTCGTCGAACCCGCGGGCGGCCATGCCGTGCTCGGCGAGGATCGTGCGACGCTCCTGGTCGGGAAGCAGGTACCACTCGAAGGAGCGCACGAACGGGTACACGGCGATCCATTCGGCCGGGTCCTCGCCCATGATGAAGGACGGCAGGTGGGACTTGTTGAACTCCGCCGGACGGTGCAGCGCGGAGTTCGACCAGTAGCCGTCGCAGGCACGGCCCAGGGTCGTCTCCTTCAGGAAGCGACGGTAGGCACGCTGCAGGTCCTCGAACTTCTCGGCGTGCCACCAGATCATGATGTCGGCCTCGGCACGCTGGCCGGTGAGGTCGTACACGCCGCGGACGGTGAGCTCCTCGTCGTCGTAGGACGCCAGGAAGGACGCGAAGTCCTCGGCGACCGCGGCGCGGGCCTCCTCCCCCTCGGGCAGCTCACCGTTGCGGACCGTGAACACGGACCACATCGTGTACTGCAGCTTCTCGTTGAGCTCCCTGAAGTCGAGCTTGGCCATGCTGTCAACCACCTGTCCTGTGAAAGTTGTCGTTCGTCATCCCTGATTCTAGCCGCCCGCGGGACGCTCCCACCCCTTGACAGGGGAGCCGGGCGTCACAACTCCGCGGCGATCTTGCGTGCCGCGGCACGGCCGGTCTCGGCGCAGGCGGGTACGCCCACGCCGTGCAGGCTCGCGCCGGCCACCGCAACCCGCGGGATCTCGGAGACGGCCGACTCTGCGATACCCATGAGTTCGGTGTGGCCGACGCCGTAGACCGGCAGCCCGCCCCACCAGCGCTGGACGAAGGTCTCGGCGGGCCTGGCGGTGACCCCGGCGACCTTCTCCAGGTCGGCGATGGCGTACTCGACCAGGGTCTCGTCGTCCACCTCGAGCAGGCTGGAGTCCTGGTAGGTGCCGAAGCTGGCGCGCACGAAACCACCACGGCCGCCGTCGCGCTCGCCCAGGTGCGGCCACTTGCGTGAGGAGAAGGTGAAGGCCTTGGCGTGGGTCGGGCCGTCCGCACCGATGAGGATCCCGGAGCGCTGCGGGATGCCGGGATCACCCTCAGTCCCGCTGTAGCTCATACCCACCACCGCGGAGCTGGCGAGCTTCACCCCGCCGAGGATGTCCGCGGCGTCCGGTGCGATGTCCTTGAGCAGGACGGACGCCGTGGGTGCGGGCGTCGCCACGACGACGGCGTCCACGGTGCCGACGGGTTCGAGGTAGATCCGCCCGTTGTAGCGTCCGATCTCCTCGACCTGCGTATTCACCCGGATGTCCGCGCCGGACGCCTCCGCCAGGCGGTTGATCAGCGTGCGGTAGCCGGAAGCCATGGTGTTGAACGCCGGCCCGGCGGAACCGTCCTTCGAGGACGCAGACGCGGCCGCGCGGTCCTCGAGGACCTGCGCCACCGCCGTCGACAGGTACACGTCGTCGCCGCGTCCTGCGAGGTCGTCCATCGCCTCGGCGATCTGCGGCACGGTCGCGCGCAGGCCCAGGTCGTCGGCGGAGCAGGAGTACACCCCGCCCAGCATCGGGGAGACCAGCCGGTCGACGACCTCGTCGCAGAAACGCCGCCGCACCAGTTCGCCCACGTTGACGTCGTCGCCGACGATCCACGGCAACGCCGGGCCGTCCAGCTCCGCGTCCACCGCGGCCTGGCCCTGCGCGGTGAGCACGTCGGCCACGTCCGCGCCGCGGGCGGGAACGCCCATCACCGTGGCGGACGGGATGTCGACCAGCTCACCGTCGACGAGGAAGGCGCTGCGTGCACCCGAGGGCGTGCGCAGCTCGGACTCCAGCCCAAGGTCAGCGACCAGCTGGGCCATGCCGGTGTGCCGGGTCAGGAACGCCTCGGCCCCCATGTCCACCGGCCCGGCGGCGAAGTCCACCGTCTTCAGCTTCCCGCCGAGACGCCCGTAGGCCTCCAGCACCAGGATCCGCGCGCCCGGGCCGAGCCGGCGGCGCAGCTCCCAGGCGGCGAACATGCCCGTCACTCCCCCGCCGATGACCGCCACGCTCGGGCCTGCCCCGGCACCCGCGGCCTCTCCGATACCGTCTCGCTGTCCGTCACTCACAGTTCATGCACCTCCGCGAAAGCCCGGGTGATCGCATCCGGGTCGGTCTCCGGCAGTACGCCGTGACCGAGGTTGAAGACGTGTCCCAGGGCGTTGCCCTCGGCGACCGCACGGTCACCCTCGGCGATGACGCGGGCGACCTGCTCGGCGATGACGTCCGGTCCGGCCAGCAGGATCGCCGGGTCCAGGTTGCCCTGCACCGCACGCACCGTCCGGCCCGCCGGCACCCGCGGATCGCCCGCATCGTGCGCGGCGGCGAGGTCGGCGGCCACGCGGCGCGCGGCGACGTCCATCGGCGTCTTCCAGTCCACGCCGATCATGTCCGGGCCCACGGCCGCCATCTCGCCGAGCAGCTCACCGGTGTTCACGCCGAAGTGGGTCACCGGCACACCGTAGGGACGCACCGCGGCGATGATGCGCTCGGTGTAGGGTGCGACGAACTCGCGGTAGTCGCGCAGGCTGAGGAAGCCCGCCCACGAGTCGAACAGCTGCACCGCGTCCGCCCCGGCCTCGATCTGCACCTGCAGGAACCGCACGACCGTGGGGGTCAGCTTCTCCATCAGCGCGTGCCACAGCTGCGGCTGCGAGTACATCATCGCCTTGGTCACGCCGTGGTTCTTCGACGGGCCACCCTCGATGAGGTAGGACGCCAGGGTGAACGGGGCGCCGGCGAAGCCGATGAGCACCTGGTCGTCGCGCAGCTCCTCGAGGATCCCGCCGATGCCCTCGACGACCGCCTCGAGCTGTGCGGCCTCCACCACCGGCAGGGCCTGGACAGCCTCAGCCGAGCGCACCGGCGACTCCAGCACCGGGCCGCGACCGGCGACGATGTCCACGGCCACCCCGGCGGCCTTCAGCGGCACCACGATGTCGGAGAACAGGATCGCCGCGTCCGCGTCGTGGCGGCGCACCGGTTGCATCGTGATCTCGGCGAGCAGGTCGGGACGGAAACACGAGTCGAGCATGCCGACCTCGCGGCGCAGCTCGCGGTACTCCGGCAGGGAGCGTCCCGCCTGACGCATCATCCACGCAGGACGCCGCGACGGCGTCTCCCCGCGCACCGCCGCCAGCAGCGGCGCGTCCTGCGAGGCACGGCGGGCGGCACGCGCCGTGGCGACCGCCTCTTCAGTCGGACGGAGATCGGCGACGCCGACCGGGGACGAGTTCAGGTCAACCATGTCCACGATTATGCCAGTTCCCGCGCGAACTACGGCAACGACGGCGCGCCTGCGCCACACACCCCCGCCCGCCCGTTATGTTGGCCGGTGTGAGCGTTGATTCAGAGATGACAGGTACAGCGGGTCAGGCCTTGGGCGCCGACACCGCGGCGACCGTCCCCGCGCCGTTCCGGGACGCGGTCACCTCCATGCACGCCGCCACGGTGCGCACCGGGATCACGGTGACCGACATCCGCCCGCCGCGGAAACTCGCCCCCTACAGCCACGCCATCGGACTGGAGGTCGACCGAATACAACCGGGGTCGCTCCCCGGGGACGGTGGGGACGACGGTGGGGAAGCCGCCGTCCCCACAGACTCCGACGGTGACGCCTTCGGCAGGTTGATCCTGCTCCACGACCCCAAGGGCTCCGAGGGCCCGGGCATGATGAAGCTGGTCGCCTACATCCAGGCCGACCTCGACGCCTCGGTCGCCGAGGACCCGCTGCTGCCCGAGGTCGCCTGGGACTGGCTGACCGAGGGGCTCCACGGCAGCACCTTCAGCGACCTCGGCGGCACCGTCACCGCCACCGCGTCCAGCAGGTTCGGTGACATCGGCGGACCGGCCCACGCCTTCCAGGTCGAGATGCGCGCCTCGTGGACGGCGTCGGGCACCGACCTGTCCGACCACGTCACCGCGTTCTCCAAGGTGCTCGCCAACGTGGCGGGCCTGCCGCCCGAAGGGGTGACCGCCCTGAAGGGTAGGTAAGGTGGCCCCCGTGGCAGAACACCTCACCTCGCCCCGCGACGGCGTCCCCGCCCTGTCCGACACGATCGAGACCGTGCGGGAGGCGACCGAATCGCTGGCCGCAGGGCACGGGCCCATCGCCGTGGACACTGAACGGGCCTCCGGCTTCCGCTTCGACGACCGTGCCTTCCTGGTGCAACTGCGACGCCAAGGCTCCGGCACCCACCTCGTCGACCCGGCGACCGTTCCGCAGGCCGGCGCCGTGCTGGCCCCGCTGATGGACTCCTCCCCCTGGATCCTGCACGCCGCGCACAGCGACCTGCCCGCCCTGACCTCCCTGGGCTGGCACACCCCGGAACTGCACGACACCCAGATCGCCGGACGCCTCCTCGGCTACGGGCAAATCGGCCTGGCCGGGATGCTCGAGGAGTTCCTCGGGGTCACCGTGGCCAAGGACAAGGGCCGGGAGGACTGGTCCGCCCGGCCGATCCCCGGGCCCATGCTCACCTACGCCGCGCTGGACGTGGAGATGCTCATCGAGCTGCGCGACGTCGCCCTCTCCCGGCTCGACGACCTGGGCCGCACCGACTGGTACCGCCAGGAGTGCGCCCACGTACGTGCGGCGTGGACGCACCCGGTGCCCGAACCCGACTGGCGCAAGCTACGCGGCCTCGGGCACGTGCGCGACCCCCGCGAGCTCGAGACCGCCCGCCGGCTCATCTACGCCCGCACCGCCATCGCCCGTGAGAGTGACGTCCCGCCCGAGCACGTGCTGCGCGGCTCCTCCATCCTGGAACTGGCCCAGGGCACCGGACGCGGCGGACGCGCAGGAAGCTCAGGACGCCAGATCGACCGCGAGATCGCCGGCGGCTCGCGCCTTGTGCGCTCCTCGCGCGGGTCAGTCGGCCGCGAGGTGAAGTCGACGCTGACCAGGGCAATGTCCGAGGCGCTGCGCCAGGCCGCCGAGGCCGACGCCTCCTCCCTGCCCGGACGCTTGAGCACCTCCGGCGGATTCCCCGACCACCGCACGTGGGAGCGCGACCACCCGATCGCCTTCCACCTGCTCGGCGAGTTCCGCGAGGCACTGTCGGACGTCTCGGAGTCCACCGGCATCAGGACCGAAGACCTGCTGACCGTGCGCTCACTGCGCTCGGTGGCCTGGGAGACCTCGCGCGCCGTCGCTGACGGTTTGCTGGCCGATGCGGCCTCGGAACACCTCGACGAGCCCGGTGACGATCAGGTTATTGACCTGGACACCGTTCTGGATGCCGACCCGGTCGGCGCAACGGTGGACGTTGCGGTCGCCGACCCGGTGGGTGCACTGGAGGACGCGCTGGGCCGCGCTCTCGAGTCGAGGGAATGCCGTGCCTGGCAGCGTGACCTCCTGGTCGACGCCTTCCTGCCCGTGCTCGCGGGGCAAGTCACCTGAGCCGGCTTCCCCCCCCCCCCCCCCCCCCGGCACCCGACTCCCGACCTGCCCCCTATCCCCTGCCCTCTGCCCCTCGCACAGGGGCAAATAGTCGCCCCTCCAGGTAGCATTTCGGGTCGAAATCCTACCTGGAGGGGTGATCGCTCGACGGGGGCGGACCGGGGCGGACCGGGGCGGACGACTGCGCACAGTGGGGGACCTCAGCGTCGCACCGCCGACCCCCTCCACTCCAGCGTGTAGACACATCACCCCTCCAGGCAGCATTTCAGGCCGAAAGCCTGCCTGGAGGGGTGATCGCTCCACCGTGGAAAGGGCGAGGGAAGAGCGCGGGAAGGGGGCGGGGCGAAGAGCTAGCGCAAGTCGCTAGCTCAGGTCGCCGGCCTCGGCGCGGCGGTGGGCCTCCTGGGACGCCCAGTCGCGCACCTGCTCCACCACCGAATCGACGTCCAGGCCGACCTCGGCGAGGACCTCACCACGCGAACCGTGGGCGAGGTAGCGCTGGTCGACGCCCAGGTAGCGCACCGGGGTGGGCACCGAGGCCTCCGAGGCAGCGCGGGCGAGCATCTGGCCCGCACCGCCGTGCACGCCGTTGTCCTCGACGGTGATGACCAGGTCGTTGTCGCGAGCCAGTTCGACGACGGAGTCCGCGACCGGGGTGACCCACAGCGGGTCGATGACCGCCGCCGCGTGTCCGTCGGCCGAGAGTGCCTCCGCCGCGGCGAACGCCTGGGCGGTCAAGGGACCGTAGTTGACGATGAGGACGCGCAGTGACTTTCCACCGCCGAACACGCCACCGTCAGACCCGGCCGACCCGTCAGACCCAGCATCATCAGCACCCCCGGAGGTCTCGGCGAGCACGTCGTAGTCGGCGGTGGAGTACACCGCGTCGACGTCCTTCGGGACTGCTCCCTTGGAGAACCTGACCACCGAGGGCCCGTCGGAGATCCCGACACAGCGGTCGAGCGCCTCGACCAGGCGTGCACCGTCGCGCGGGGCGGCGACGTGGATCCCCGGGACGATGCCGGCGATGGAGAGGTCCCACATCCCGTTGTGGCTCGCCCCGTCCGACCCGGTGATCCCGGCCCGGTCGAGGACGAAGGTCACGGGCATGTGCAGCAGGCCGACGTCCATCAGCATCTGGTCGAAGGCCCGGTTGAGGAAGGTGGAGTACACCGCGACGACCGGGTGCAACCCGCCGAGGGCCAGCCCGGCGGCGGAGGTCACGGCGTGCTGCTCGGCGATGCCCACGTCGAAGGTGCGCTCCGGGAAGACCTCGCCGAAGCGGGCCAGACCGGTGGGCCCGGCCATCGCGGCGGTGATGGCGACGACGTCCTCGCGGCGCCTGCCGATCTCGATGAGCTCGTCGGCGAAGACGTCCGTCCAGCCGCGGGCGCTGACCTGCACGGCGCGTCCGGTGAGCGGGTCGATGACGCCGGTGGAGTGCATCTGGTCGGCCTCGTCGTTCTCCGCGGGGCCGTAGCCGTTGCCCTTCTTGGTGACGATGTGCACGATGATCGGTCCGCCGTAGTCGCGGGCGTAGGTCAGGGCGGCCTCGACCGAGCGCACGTCGTGGCCGTCGACGGGGCCGACGTACTTCAGCCCGAGGTTGCTGAACAGCTCCTGCGGGATGACGGCGTGCTTCACGCCCTCCTTGAAGCTGTGCAGCAGCTTGAAGGCGTGGTCGCCGACGGCACCGAGGCGGCCGAGGGAGTTCTTGCCCTGCTCCATGACCTTGTCGTAGGCCGGCTGCATGCGCATGCCGGCGAGGCTGTGGGCGAGCCCGCCGATCGTCGGCGAGTAGGACCGGCCGTTGTCGTTCACGATGACGGTCAAGGGCCTGTCCTTGCCCTCGGCAATGTTGTTCAAGGCCTCCCAGGCCATGCCACCGGTGAGTGCACCGTCGCCGATGACCGCGGCCACCCGGCGGTCGGACTGGCCGGTGAGCTCGAAGGCCTTCGCCAGCCCGTCCGCGTAGGACAGCGACGCCGAGGCGTGCGAGGACTCGGTCCAGTCGTGCGGGCTCTCGGCCCGGTCGGGGTAGCCGGACAGCCCGTCACGCTGCCGGAGGGTGTCGAACAGGTTGCGCCGCCCGGTGAGGATCTTGTGCACGTAGGACTGGTGTCCGGTGTCGAAGATGATCGGGTCCGACGGCGAGTCGAAGACCCGGTGCAGGGCGATCGTGAGCTCCACGACCCCGAGGTTGGGCCCCAGGTGCCCGCCGGTGGCCGAGACCTTGGCGATGAGGAACTCCCGGATCTCCCCGGCGAGGGTCTCCAGCTGGCCAGGCGTCAGCGTCCGGAGGTCCGCCGGTGACGATATCTTTTCGAGAATCGACATACCCGTTCTCACTTCTCCGTCCCAGTCGTCGGACGAACGACTACCTACGCTTCACACTTGCTGCCTGAGTCACAGGCACTGCGACCATCTTACGGGCAGTGCCCGGGTTCTCATCATCGGACCTCAACAATTCCCGTGACCGGGGGTTCTGACGTACCTCACGAGGACCTCGACGTGGTGGGTGAGCCCGAACGCGTCGACCACCTCCACCGCCTCCGGCTCGTAGCCGTGGGCGAGGAAGGACGCCGCGTCGCGCGCGGCGGTCGCGGGGTCGCAGCCGATGTGCAGCACCACGGCGGGTTCCCTGGCGGCGATCGCCTCGACGACCTCGCGTCCGGCTCCGGTGCGCGGCGGGTCGAGGACCACGACCGACGGTGCGCGCAGCGTCCCGATGGCCGAGCCCACGTCGGCGGTGACGAAGGAGACGTCCCGCCCTGCGAGGCCGGTGCGTCCTGCGCCGGTCGCCGGCGAGGCGATGTCCACGCAGTCCACCGCGATCCCGGGCGCTGCCGACAGCATCGCCGCGGCCAGGACGCCGGCACCGCCGTAGAGGTCCCAGCCGACCGTGGCGTCCTGCGCGGTGTTGCGTGCGACCCAGGCGGTGTAGTGGGCGGACGCACCGGCGTGCGCCTGCCAGAACGACTCCACCGGCACCGGGCAGGCGCGGTCACCGATGGTGCGCGTCACGTTCCCGTCACCGGCCAGGACACTACGGGGTGCGGCGGCAGGACGCTTGGCGCCGCGACGCCGACGGCGTGTGTGTGCACGCGGCGGCCGCGGCGGGACCTCGACGATCCCGCGCACCCCGTCGTCACCGAGCGCGACGCAGACCTCCGCGCCCGGGGTCAGCTCGTGGGCGGCGAGTTCCTCAGCCAAGCCCTCGGCCAGGCCCGGGGCCCACTGGGCACAGACACCGGAACCGTCCGCCCCCAGGGCGACGACCCCGTTGCTGCCCCGGCGACGCAGCCCGACCTGGCCGGACGCGTCGACGCCGAGGCGCACGCGGGTGCGGTAGCCGGTGAACGGCGTGAGCGACCGGGACTCCAGCACCTGCGGGCCCAACTCGATCCCGCCGATGCGCTGGAACTGCTCGACGACCACCTGCCGCTTGAACTCCACCGAGCCCTGCGCGTCGACGAAGTCGAGGTCGCAGCAGCCCGCGCCGGCGGCCGCGGCGGCACACACCGGGGCGACCCGGTGCGGCGAGGGCACGGCGATCGCGTCGGCGTCGACGACCTCACCCGTGAGGAAACGTGCCTTGTCCTTCGCCTCGTCGAGGGCCACCGGGACGCCCTGCTCGCCCGGCAACGCACCGCGCACGAACACCGCGCGGCCGTCGACCCGGGCGACGGACGTCCCGCCGTGTGCCGGGCCGAGGACGTCGACCGTCTGCATGCCCCCGCTCATGCCGCACGCTCCGAGGCGTCGGCCTTCTTCACGGCCCACACCGTGACCAGCACGACCACCGCGGTCAGCGGCAGCCCCATGATGATGCGCGCCACGCCGAGGGCGCCGACCGCGTCATCCTGGACGTAGAGCCACTGCTGCACGACGAAACGTCCGAAGAACACCACCGACCAGGCCAGCGTGGCGATGCTGTACACGCGCACCGCCGTGCGGTTGCTGCGCCAGCGGTGCCCGGAACCGTTGACACCGTTCCAGATCACCGCGACCAGCGGCCAGCGCACCACGACCGAGCCCAGGAAGACGATCCCGGCGACCAGCGAGTACCAGATGCCGTAGGCGAAGTAGCCCTTGGCGTCGCCGAGCCACCAGGCGATCACCGCGCAGATGCCCACGCCCATCAGACCGGAGACCGCCGGCATCAGGGTCTCCTTGCGCGCCAGGCGCCACAGGAACACCACCACCGACACCGCGACGGCGGCGATCAGGGCGGCGGTCAGACCCCACCGGGAGTTCACCGGCACGAGCACCAGCACCGGCAGCACCGAGGCGACGAGCCCCGACAGTCCGCCGAGCTGCTCGAGGACGGTGGGTGTGGCGTCCTCGGTCTCCACCGTGTGCTCGGTGTCGACCGTGTCTTCTTCGGCCGGGGTGCGGCCGTCGTCGTGCGTCACTGTGTGTCCCCGTCGGCGGCGTCCTTCTGACGCTGTTCGACAACCTTGCGCAGTTCGGCGGCCATCGCCGCGGGGATCGTCACCGGCAGCGCCTGGCCGACCGGGTGCGGCTCGGTGCCGCGGTAGACGAACGTCCGGGAGATCACCTCGTAGGCGAGTTCCGCGAGTTGGTCTGCCTTGTCCGCCGGGCCGGCCAACGTCATCCGCAGCATCCACCGCGGACCGTCCACACCGATCACCCGCATGGTGCCGGCCTTCATCGTCCCGATGATCTCGGTGCCCCACAGGTTCCGGCCCCACTCGACCTGCAGGCCGTCGCCGTTCATGCCCGCAGTGACCTCGGAGATGTTCTCCTCCCACTGCCGGCCGGTGCGCGGGGCGGCGAGGGCGACGGGGGTGAGCCGTCCGAACGGGGTGAGGATGTGGATCATCTGCGGCCCCTTGGGCCCCATCTCCACCTGCACCTCCCCGTCGTGCGGCACCGGCACGCGCACAGAGCCGAGGTCCAGCCCGCTCTTGGCGAAGTCGGAGTAGTCGAAGGTGGTGTAGTCCACGCTGTCGCCGTCGAACGGGCCGAAGTCGCCGTTGACCGGGTCGTAGGACGCACTGGGGCCGGCGACGGCGGGGTCGCCGCCCGCCGGCGCGGCGTCCGGTGCGTCCTGCGCGTCCGGCACAGCGCCCGCAGCATCCGGCGCGTCCTGCGTCGGCGCCGTCGGCACCTGCGCGTCCGTCGCGGCGGTAGCGGTGGAATCTTCGTCACTCTTCTTGTTGAACGGCCACATGGCTCGGACTCTCCTCAAATCTCGACGTAACGGGTGTACAGCTCAGGACGTGGGAAAACGGGTCAGGCCCCGGTGGAACCGTGGCCCCCGGCGCCGCGGGCGGTCTCACCGAGGGCGTCGACGTCGGCGACCTCCTCGACGTCGCACAGCGACACCTCCTGGACGAGCAGCTGCGCGATGCGGTCTCCGCGGTGGATGACGACCGAGGTGTCCCGGTCCAGGTTGATCAGACAGACCTTCACCTCGCCACGGTAGTCCGCGTCGATGGTCCCGGGGGCGTTGACGATGGAAACCCCCTGCTTCCAGGCCAGTCCGCTACGCGGGTGCACCAGTCCCACGGTGCCCACCGGCAGGGCGAGGGCCACGCCGGTGCCCACCAGCGCCCGCTCACCCGGGGCAAGTGTGAGGTCCGCGGCGCTGGACAGGTCCAGGCCCGCGTCACTGGGGTGGGCGCGGCTCGGGAGGGGGAGGTCGGGGTCGAGTCGCGCGATGCGCAACGGTGCGTCGTGACTGTCGGTCATGCCCGTGAAGTCTACCGGCGCGGTCCGGTTACTGACCTAACGGCCCGCAGGATAGACTAAGGGATCGTGAGCGAGCCCGAGCCGACAGGAGATGACGTGCCACAGGAACCCGGAGAGAGCCGTGCCGGTCAGGCCGGCGATGCCGGCGAGGCAGGCAGGGTCCGTGCGGACGTCCTCTACCGCGAGCGTCAGCGCGTCCCGATGTCCTGGTGGCTCATCGGCCTCGGGGTGACCACCCTGGTCGGGTTCCAGGGGCAGATGGGCCGCGAGTGGTACTGGGGCGTCGTGGTCGGCGCGGTCGTCCTCGCGGCGGTCGTGTGGGCGCTCCTGCACCTGTCCAGCAATGAGCTCGTCGTGGAGCGCGACGAGAGCGGCGAGACCTGGCTGCACGCCGGGGAGGCGTCGCTGCCGATGTCGGTGGTCAGCCGCAGCCTCCCGGTGCCGCCCAGTGCCCGCAGTGCGGCGATGGGCCGGCAGCTCGACCCCGCCGCCTTCCTCTACCACCGCCCCTGGATCCCCTCCATGGCGATGCTGGTCCTCGACGACCCGGACGACCCCACCCCCTACTGGCTGGTCTCCACCAACGAGCCCGAGCAGCTGCTCGACGCCCTCGGCACCCCCCGCGCCTGACCGGGCGACCCCCGCCCGGTCACTCGCAGTCGATGCAGACGAGGTTGCCCTTGCCGTCGTCCTCGGCGATCCGGGTGCGGTGCTGCACGAGGAAGCAGACCGAACAGGTGAACTCGTCGTCCTGACGGGGCACCACCGACCCGCTGAGCTCCTCGCCGGACAGGTCCGCCATCGGCACGTCGATCGGCTCGACGATGTCGCCGTCGTCGTTGTCGTCGACGGCGGGCTCCGCCTTCTCCGCGGCCTTCAGCCCCTCGAGGGAGTCGGTCTCGATCTCGTCCTCCGAGCGGGTGCGGGGGGAATCGTAGTCAGTCGCCATGATGATGCTCCTAGGGTCGTCCGTTATCCGACCGTCACCGGTTGCGGCGGTGGATAAGGCTGTGCTGTTTCTTGGCTGTTGCTGGTGTGCAGTCGTGCAGGTGTGGTCTCACGTGTCGGCGAGGTTGCGGTGCCCGTCGAGTCACCGGCTCAGCCTCACCCAACGACCGGGGTTTACCCTGCCGGCAACGACGTGTCGGCGACGGATATTCCCGACGTTTGACGCGCATAGTAAAGCAGCGGGGAACCATTGTCACGTTGCCTATCGGCACGACCGGTGGAGCACCACCCGAGAACGCCTACCGTGCCCCCGGAAAAGGGGGCCGTACGGCCGTCCGTGCCCCCGTCAGGGAACGTCCACGGGCGCCGGGAAGATGGTCGCCAGGACGCGTTCAGCGAGGTCGTCGACGATTCCGGGGACCGCGGCAAGAACACCCACCCCCTCGTCGTACCCCCGCTCCAGCGGGGGCATGTGCACCACCGCCCCCGCACGCGCGGCGATGAGGCTCCCGGCGGCATGGTCCCAGGGCCCCAGCCCGTGCTCGTAGTAGGCGTCCAACGCACCGTCCGCCACCGCACACAGGTCCAGGGCGGCCGAACCGATGCGCCGGATGTCCCGGATCTCCGGCAGCAGGTCGCCGAGCAACCCGGCCTGGGCGCGACGGCGCGAGGCGAGGTAGGAGAACCCCGTGCCGACCAGCGCCGACGACAGCGACGACAGTTCCGGTAACGCCGACCGCTCGCGGTCTGCCGTGCCTGCCGTGCCTGCCGTGCCTGCCGTGTCCGCCTCGTCGATGACCAGGTCGCCGCCGGTGCACGCCGAGTACACCCGCTTACGGGCGATGTCGGCGACGGCGCCGGCGACCGGGACCCCGTCGACACACGCCGCCATGCTGACCGCACTGGCGGGGATGCCGTAGACGAGGTTGACCGTGCCGTCGACAGGGTCCACGACCCACGTCACACGGTCCTGCGCCAGCACGCCACCGTCCTCCTCCCCCAGCACGGCGTCGTACGGTGCGAGCTCGCCGAGGCGCCGGCGGATCAGCCGTTCACTCGACCGGTCGATGGCCGTCACCGGGTCGACCTCGGAGGACTTCGTCGCCTCGACCCGGATGCGCCCGTCGCCCCCGGCACTGCGTGTCCGCGCCTCGGCCACGTGCAGCGCCGCCTCGGACGCCACCGTCACCGCGACCCGACGCAGCTCGTCCGGCGTGCGTCCTGCAAGTGCGCGGCCCGCCGAGGGCGGGGGGACGTCCGTGGTGGTCCGGTCCAGTCTGATCTGTTCACCCATGGGCCCCATCCTGCCAGCAGGCCCGCGGGGCTGGCGGTGCACCCACGGCGTCGGTTCGGCGCACTGTCCGGTGTCCGCGGCTGCGGTAGCATGGGTACCCATGACAGACACAGCCAGCAATGGGCAGGAGTCGACCGCATTCGGGGTCGACATCGGGGGCAGTGGCATCAAGGGCGCACTGGTGGACCTGGGCACCGGAGAGTTCATCGGCGACCGCATCCGCATCGACACTCCCCGGCCCGCCACCCCGGAGGCCGTGGCGGACACGGTCGCCGACCTGCTCGACGAGGCCGGCTGGACGGGGCCCGTCGGCGTGACCGTGCCCGCCGTGGTGCGCGGCCAGGTCGCCCGGACGGCCGCGAACATCGACCCCGCGTGGATCGGCACGGACTGCCAGGAGCTCTTCGGCGGCCGGCTGACGGTCGACGGCTCGCCGCGCGCGGTCAGCGTCCTCAACGACGCCGACGCCGCCGGCATCGCCGAGACCGCCTACGGCAGCTCGGCGGATGGTGAGGACGGGACCGTCCTGTTCCTGACCTTCGGCACCGGCATCGGTTCGGCGTTGATCTACAACGGCACCCTGTTCCCCAACTCCGAGCTCGGCCACCTGAACTTCCCGGCCATGGACGCCGAGAAGTGGGCGTCGTCGGCGGTGCGCGACAACGAGAAGCTCAGCTACAAGGAGTGGGCCCGCCGGGTCGACCGGGTGCTCCACGAGTACGTGCGCATCCTCAACCCGTCGCGGATCATCGTCGGCGGCGGTATCTCCAAGAAGCACCACAAGTGGGTTCCTGAACTCACCGTGGACGTGGACGTGGTGCCCGCCACCCTGCTCAACCGGGCCGGGATCGTCGGGGCCGCGTTGGCCGTGACCCACGGAATGCGGCCCTGAACGCTGAAATTCAGCCCAACTGGGTTATAATGGGGGGTCGATTGTGCTCCTGACAAAGGACCACGCACTGCAAGTCCCCTGACCCCGCAAGAAAGGTCTTTCGTGGCGGCCCACACCAGTTCCACCTCCGGTAGCGACACCGAGGGCACCGACGCTCCCGGAACCCCGGCATCGTCGGCCGGTCGAAGGGTGGCCAAGAAGACCACCGCGAAGAAGGCCGTCCGTACGGCCACCCGCAAAGCAGCGTCGCCGGTGACTCCGGCGGCACAGCCGGCACCGGCCGCGAGCCCTGCCGCTGACGCCTCCCCCGCGGCGTCCACCGCCGGCGTCAACGCAGCGTCCCCGCAGGCCACGTCCGCCGAAGATGCGCCGAAGAAGACCGCCGCGAAGAAGGCGGCCACCAAGACCGCCAAGAAGACCGCGGCGAAGAAGACGGCCGCGAAGAAGACGACCCGCAAGTCCACGCGCAAGGCGGCGACCAAGACGGCCGCCCCCGCGTCCGGCGCCAAGGGTGCGTCCGCCACCAAGGACGCCGACCCGGCGGCCGGGGACGCGACCCTCGACAAGACCGCCACCGACGGCGTCACCGAGGACTCCGACGACGAGGACATCGATGGCCTCCCCGGCGACATCGAGATCGACGAGGACGACGTTGACGACGTTGACGATGTCGATGACGTCGACGACGTCGAAGAGGCCTCGGACGGCGACGAGGACGCCGCCTCCCCCGCGGTCGTCACCCCCGCCGGCGCGGTCACCGACGGTGACGACGACGAGGAGGACGACAAGCCCGAGGCCGGCAGCTTCGTCTGGGACGAGGACGAGTCCGCCGCACTGCGCCAGGCCCGCAAGGACGCCGAGCTCACCGCCTCCGCCGACTCCGTGCGCGCCTACCTCAAGCAGATCGGCAAGGTCGCGCTGCTCAACGCCGAGCAGGAGGTCTCCCTGGCCAAGCGCATCGAGGCCGGCCTGTACGCCCACCACAAGATGGACGAGCTCAAGGCGAGCGGCGAGAAGGTGTCGCCGATGCAGCGCCGCGACTTCCGCGAGATCGAGCGCGACGGCCGCAAGGCCAAGAACCACCTGCTCGAGGCCAACCTGCGACTCGTGGTCTCCCTGGCCAAGCGCTACACCGGACGTGGCATGGCGTTCCTGGACCTCATCCAGGAGGGCAACCTCGGCCTGATCCGCGCGGTGGAGAAGTTCGACTACACCAAGGGCTACAAGTTCTCCACGTACGCCACCTGGTGGATCCGTCAGGCCATCACCCGTGCGATGGCCGACCAGGCCCGCACCATCCGCATCCCGGTGCACATGGTGGAGGTCATCAACAAGCTCGGCCGCATCCAGCGCGAGCTGCTGCAGGACCTCGGCCGCGAGCCCACCCCGGACGAGCTGGCCCGCGAGATGGACATCACCGTGGACAAGGTGCTGGAGATCCAGCAGTACGCCCGCGAGCCGATCTCCCTGGACCAGACCATCGGCGACGAGGGCGACAGCCAGCTCGGCGACTTCATCGAGGACTCCGAGGCCGTCATCGCCGTCGACGCGGTCAGTTTCACCCTGCTGCAGGACCAGCTGCAGGACGTGCTGCACACGCTCTCCGAGCGCGAGGCCGGCGTGGTCAAGCTGCGCTTCGGGCTCACCGACGGCATGCCGCGCACCCTCGACGAGATCGGGCAGGTCTACGGGGTCACCCGTGAGCGCATCCGTCAGATCGAGTCGAAGACGATGTCGAAGCTGCGCCACCCGTCGCGCTCCCAGGTGCTGCGCGACTACCTCGACTAGTCCGGCCGCGGCTCGGTCCGGACCGGCCCCGACACCACAGAACCCCTCCCGCCGTTCACGCGGCCGGAGGGGTTCGGTGTCTGTCCCGTCGGTGTCTGTCCCGTCGGGGTCTCTAGTCCTCGCCCCTGTTCTCCATGCAGGCGCGCACCTCGTCGGCGTCGTTCGACGAGCAGTCCTGCAACGTCTGCGCCGTGCTGTTGGTCACCACGCCGGACAGGGCCACCGCCACGATCGCCACGACCACCGCCGCCATCGGGTAGCCGCGCCCCAGACGCGGGGAACGTACCGCCACGATCAGCGCGACCAGGGCGATGGCCAGGACGACCACGCTGATGATCAGCCCGAGCCACGGGAACAGCGCGGCCGGCAGCGCGAGCACCGCCAGCACGATCGCCACCAGGCCGAGCCTCCCCTGTACCCGGGGCTGCTCCCCCGCCCCGTCTCGTCCGGTCGGTCGTGCTGCTCCCGTATTCTTCGCCATGCGGTCCAGCCTATCGGACGCCCCCTCGCGTCCCCACGCTCACCAGTCGCGCAGGTAGGCGATCCGGTCGTGCAGCTGCTCGGCGGTGCACAGCGCCGTCGGCGGGCCGCCGCAGTTACGGCGCACCTCGTTGTGGATCGCACCGTGCGGACGCCCGGTACGCTGCGACTTCGCGCCGACGAGGGCGTTGAGCTTCTTCCTCAGGCCCGGCAGCTCCTCGCTGGCGACCTTCTTCGTCTCGGCCTCCCCCGACTCCCCGGCGGAGTCCTTGCCGGAGTCCTTGCCGGCGGCGGCCGTCTCGGCCGCCTGCCTGGCCGCCTTGTCCCGGTTGTCCAGCTGGGAGGACTGCCGGGCACGCAGCAGCGTCCTCATCTGCTCGGCGTCCAGCAGGCCGGGCAGGCCGAGGTACTCCTGCTCCTCTGCGGAGCCGGTCATCGTGGCGGTGCCGTAGGTGGAGCCGTCGAAGATGAGGCTCTCCAGCTCCGCCTCGGCACCGAGGGTCTCGTAGCCGCCGAGCTCGTCCGGCTCGGACTCCTCCTTGTTGGCCTGGGCGAGCAGCTCGTCGTCCCAGCCCTCGTTGGGCCGGTCGGGCTTGCCGAGCACGTGGTTGCGCTGGCGTTCCATGTTGGACGCCAGGTCGAGCAGCACCGGCACGCTCGGCAGGAACACGCTGGCGGACTCGCCGGGGCGCCGCGAACGCACGAAACGTCCGATCGCCTGGGCGAAGAACAGCGGGGTGGACGCCGAGGTGGCGTACACGCCCACCGCCAGGCGTGGCACGTCCACGCCCTCGGAGACCATGCGCACCGCGACCATCCACAGGTCGGTGGAGTCGGAGAACTCCTTGATCCGGTCACTGGAGCCCTGCTCGTCGGAGAGCACCACGGTGACCTTCGTGCCGGTGAGCTTCTCCAGCATCGCGGCATAGGCGCGCGCGGTGGTGGTGTCGGTGGCGATGACCAGGCCGCCGGCGTCCGGGATCGACTCGCGCAGCTGCATCAGGCGGGTGTGCGCGGAGCTGAGCACCGCGGGGATCCACTCGCCCTTCGGGTCCAGGGCCGTCTTCCAGGCGCGCGCGGTCTGCTCCGCGTTCAACGGGGTGCCCAGGCGAGCCTCGTACTCCTCACCGGCGCTGTCTCGCCACCGGGCCTGCCCGGAGTAGGCCAGGAAGACCACCGGACGCACCACGCCGTCGGCCAGCGCGTCGGAGTAGCCGTAGGTGTAGTCGGACTGGGAGACCAACGACCCGTCGACGTCCTTGTACTTCACGAAGGGGATCACCGAGTCATCGGAGCGGAAGGGCGTACCGGTCAGCGCCAGCCGGCGTTCGGCCTGCTCGTAGGCGAACCGCACGCCGTCGCCCCAGCTCTTCGCGTCACCGGCGTGGTGGATCTCGTCGAGGATGACCAGGGTCTTGCGCGCGGTGGCGACCTGGTAGTGCTTGGTGGGCTTCATGCCGACCTGGGCGTAGGTCACCGCCACCCCGTCGTGGGCGTTGTTGACCGCCGAGGAGTTGGTGAACTCGGCGTCGATGGAGATGCCCTGGCGCGCCGCGGCCTGGGACCACTGCGTCTTGAGGTGCTCGGTGGGCACCACGATCACCACGCGCTGCACCGTGCGCGCGTCGAGCAGCATCCGCGCGACCGTCAGCGCGAACGTGGTCTTGCCCGCGCCCGGGGTCGCGACGGCGAGGAAGTCCTGCGGGGCGGTGTCGATGTAACGTCGGAGTGCGGCCTGCTGCCAGGCACGGAGCGTGCCGTATGCGGTGGCCCCACTCACTTCTTGCGGAGTCCCTGGTAGATGCTCTCGCAGTCGGGGCAGACCGGCGAGCCGGGCTTTGCCTGCTTGGTCACCGGAAAGGTCTCGCCGCAGAGTGCGACGACCATGCGTCCGTTGATCGCGGAGTCGACGATCTTGTCCTTCTTCACGTAGTGGAAGAACTTCGGGGTGTCGTCCGAGGTCTGGTCATCGGTCCGGACGTCGGGCCGCTCAATCGTTGTCGTTCCAGGAGTAGTCACGTCACCATAATGCCCCGCCCCTGCCGTGTTTTCCAGCCGTGCCGGTCGCGTGGCAGGTCGGGTGGCCGCACCGTTGGTTGTGGTTCGCGACGACAGGACTACGGTTGTCCCCATGTCCAACCACTCTGCCCGTCGCCGTCGTGGGGACGACGTCTCGGTGATCACCGACGCCCGGCGGTCCCCGTGGGACGACTGGCGTCACCGCCGTCGGCTCTACGCGGGCCTGCAACTGTCGCGTATCCCGTTGCTGGGTGCGGCGGTCGGCGCCTACGCGTGGTTGCACAGTCCCGCCCTCGCCGCGGTGTTCGCGGTGATCTCGCTCCCGCTGCCGTGGGTGGCGGTGCTGCTGGCCAACGAGAAGAGCGACGACCGGGAGAAGGGCGAGCCGAAGGTGTACAAGCCGGCGCTGGCCCGGCAGTACCGTGCCGCGGCCGCCGGACCACAGCTGGACGGCCCGGCCCGTGAGGAACTCGAGCGCCCGGCGGCGACGGGGTACACGGTGATCGACGCCGAACCTGAAGACACAGTAGATAAGGAACAGACAGAGGATCATGACCGTTGACGCACACTCCCCGGCCCTCGGGGATCTCGTCCTGGCCCTGACCACCCTGGACTACGGCACGCCCCTGCTGTTGTCCGCCCTGGGACGCGAAGGCTACGCGGAGGCACTGGCCGGCAACCCCGGCGGCGCGGTATGGCACCTCAACGAGCGCGACCAGCGTGAGGTCTGCGACGCCCGCGGCGTCCTGCTCACGCGCGCGTTCTTCCTGCGCGAGCCGGTGCCGCGCACCGCGCTGGCGGACGTCCTGGGCGCCGCGCTCGTCGACGCCCTCATCGACGCCGGGGCCCTGTTGGCGCAAGACGCTCAGGACACACAGCCCACTGTGCGCGCGCACGTCGACGTGCGGCCCGTCACCCACGACGTCCACGGTGCCCACGGCGCCGAGGTGCTCGTGGTGTCCGATCCGGACGCCTCGCTGGAGGAGTTCACCCCCGGCGACGACCACGTCCCCGGCGTCGGGCAGGCTCCGTTGACCCTGTTCAACCAGGTCCCGTCCGGGCCGGTGGACAGGCTGCTCGACCTGGGCACCGGTTCCGGTGTGCTGGCGCTGATGCTGGACGCGCGGCACACCGTGGCCACCGACGTCCACGACCGTGCGCTCGGTTTCGCCCGGGCGTCGCTGCGCTCGAGCACCGGCAGGGAGGTCGACTGGCGTTGCGGCAGCTGGTTCGAGCCGGTCGAGGGCGAGGAATTCGACCGGATCGTCTCCAACCCACCGTTCGTCGTCGGGCCGGCGCAGGACGGCCAGATCTACCGTGACTCCGGCCTCGGGCTGGACGACGCCACCCGCACCGTGGTGCAGGGGGCCGCGGCCCACCTCTCCCCCGGTGGCACCGCGCACCTGCTCGGCGCGTGGGCCACCTCCCTGTCGGAGTCCGCGGCCAGCCGCGTCGCCGGCTGGATCCCCGCCGAGGGCGTCCGCGCCTGGGTCGTCCAGCGCGACGAGGTCTCCCCCTCCGTCTACGTGCGCACCTGGACCGCCGACGCCTCCCTCGACCTGCGCTCGCCGCAGGGGCGCAGGCGGGTGGCCGACTGGTTGTCCTACCTCAAGGAGCACGACATCGCCCGGATCGGGATGGGCTACGTGCACCTGCAGCGTATCGACGGGCCCTCCGAGGTCACCTTCGAGGCGCTGGACTCCCCCGACCTCGGTTTCTTCGGCGACGAGGTCGCCGAGTACTTCCTGCGCGCGGGGTGGCTGGCCGAACAGGACGGCGACGACCTCCTGGACGCCCGCTACCAGGTGCGTCCGGGCCTGGCCCGGGAATCCGTGGAGCTCTCCCGCAGCGGTGCCCAGGCCGACGACGGGTTCACCGAACCGGGTTTCGTCCCCGAGGTCGTCCGTGTCACCCGCACCGACGGTCCCGGTTTCAGCCATGACATCGACGCCCCGCTGTCGGCCGTGCTGGCCGGGCTCACGCCGGACGGGCTGACCCTGCGCGACACCGCCGAACTGTACTGCGCCGTCAACGACCTCGACGAGGAGGCGTTCACCGGGGCCCTGACCCCGCTCGTCGTGGACCTGGTGCGACACGGCGTGGTGCTGCCCGCCGAGTTGGTCGAGGTGCAGCGGTGAAGGCGGTCGTCAGCACGGTGAAGGACGCCAGCGTCACCGTGGACGGCGAGGTCGTCGGCGCGGTCGACGGCAACCGCGACGGCGCCGGGCGCGGCGCGTTGCTCGCGCTCGTCGGCGCCGGACGCGAGGACGGCCCGGACGCCTGGCGCACCGTGGCGCGCAAGATCGCCGAGCTGCGGCTGCTCGTCCCCGCCGGACAAACAGAAGACGCAGAAGACGCCGGTGCGTCCGGTACCGTGCGGCGCGATGCCGGCGCGCAGGACAACGGCGCCGAGGTCCTGGTGGTCAGCCAGTTCACGCTGATGGGGAGCACCGCCAAGGGCCGCAGGCCGTCCTGGTCGGCGGCCGCGCCCGGGCCGGACGCGGAGACCGCGATCAACCTGATCGTCGAGGAGCTGCGCCGGCGCGGACTGCGGGTGGAGACCGGCCGGTTCGGCGCGATGATGGACGTGGCGTCGACGAACGACGGGCCGTACACCGTGATCGTCGAAGCGTCCTGAGGACGGGCGACCTCCCCGCCCCACCACCCCCGGATGAGGGGTCCCGGAAGTACTTTTACCCGCGTACTCACCTGCGGTTTCCTGCGATCACACCGCGATCGTAATCTGCCCGTGACCAAGGACACGTAGCCCCGGAACATTTCGACGCGATCGCCCGTTGGACTGTGCAGAGCTTCCGACACCTAACCCAGGAGGTCAACCAGATGGGCACCCGCACGACGAAGAACTCCGGCACACCGGAGGAGAACGACATCCTGGAGACCACCCGTGACACCGGGGACGCCCCGGCGGAGATCGACGAGATCGGGGACACCACCACGTCACACGCAGATACCACGCCCGGGGAGACCTCCGGCGAGGCGAGCACCGAAGCGACCGACGAGACGTCCACCGAGGATACGGCCGAGGACACCACCGAGGTCACGGAGGACAAGGGCCGTCGACGGGGCAACAACGAGAACCCCTCGGCCGACCTGGTCCGCGTCTACCTCAACGGCATCGGCAAGACCGCACTGCTCACCGCGGACGACGAGGTTGAGCTGTCCAAGCGGATCGAGGTCGGCCTCTACGCGGAGCACCTCCTGGAGAACGGTGACAAGCTGACCCGTGCCGCCAAGCGCGACATGAAGGTCCTGGCCCGTGAGGGTCGCGCCGCCCGCACGCACCTGCTGGAGGCCAACCTGCGTCTGGTGGTGTCGCTGGCCAAGCGCTACACCGGTCGCGGCATGCCGCTGCTGGACCTGATCCAGGAGGGCAACCTGGGGCTGATCCGCGCGATGGAGAAGTTCGACTACGCCAAGGGCTTCAAGTTCTCCACCTACGCGACCTGGTGGATCCGCCAGGCGATCACCCGCGGCATGGCCGACCAGTCGCGGACCATCCGACTGCCCGTGCACCTGGTCGAGCAGGTCAACAAGCTCTCCCGGATCAAGCGCGAGATGTACCAGCACCTGGGCCGTGAGGCCACGAACGAGGAGCTGGCCGACGAGTCCGGCATCGACGAGTCGAAGATCGAGATGCTGCTCAAGCAGTCCCGTGACCCGGTGAGCCTGGACATGCCCGTCGGCTCGGACGAGGAGGCGCCGCTGGGCGACTTCATCGAGGACTCCGAGGCCACCGACGCCGAGGCCGCCGTGGTCGCCTCGCTGCGCCACTCCGACGTGCGCGCTGTGCTCGACACCCTCGAGGAGCGCGAGCAGGACGTCATCAAACTGCGCTACGGCCTGGACGACGGGATGCCGCGCACCCTGGACCAGATCGGCCGCAGCTTCGGGCTGTCCCGCGAGCGCGTCCGCCAGATCGAGCGCGAGGTCATGACCAAGCTGCGCGAGGGCGACCGGGCCGCCCGACTGCGCGAGTACGCGGTCTAGAAGCGGCGGGCCGTACACCCGCCGGACCGCGCTCCCACCTGCCCGGTGAACCGTGTACGTTATAGGGCACCACTGTGTGAACAAACCCCTGAACGCGCCCGTCGTACTGCACGGTCGTGTTAGTCAGAGAAAGGCCATGGTCGAGTGAAGGACCTCGTCGATACCACCGAGATGTACCTCCGGACGATCTACGAACTGGAGGAGGAGGGCATTCCCCCGCTCCGCGCACGCATCGCCGAGCGTCTTGAGCAGTCCGGCCCGACCGTGAGCCAGACCGTGGCCCGCATGGAGCGCGACAACCTCCTGTGGATCGCGGACGACCGCTCCCTGAAGCTCACCGAGGAAGGCCGCGACCACGCGACCGCCGTGATGCGCAAGCACCGTCTCGCCGAGCGACTGCTGGTCGACGTCATCGGACTGCCCTGGGAGTCCGTCCACGACGAGGCCTGCCGCTGGGAGCACGTGATGGGTGACGAGGTCGAGAAGCGGCTGCTGGCCGTCCTCGACGACCACAGCACCTCCCCGTTCGGCAACCCGGTCCCCGGCCTGGAGAAGCTGGGCGAGGCGTCCATCGCCGACCCCGCCGACTCCCATCGCGCCTCGGACATCGACCTGAGCTCGCCGCGCAAGGCGACGATCGTCAGCTTCAACGAGATCGTCCAGGTCGAGCACAAGGTGATCGGCAAGCTGGGCCAGTACGACATCCGCCCGGGGACCTCGGTCACCATCCAGGACACCCCGGACGGTCTCACCCTGGAGAACCCGGAAGGTGCCAGCGTGGTCGTCCCCGAGGAGCTCGGGCACGCCATCCGTATCGTCCTCGAAGGGAACTAGTCGCTGATGGGACTCATTGACGGCGGGCACGTGCTCGTCACCGGCGGCGCCGGCTACGTCGGAAGCGTCTGCGCCACCGTGCTGGTCGAGCAGGGCTACCGGGTGACCGTCATCGACGATCTGTCAACCGGCAACCGTGAGGCCGTCCCCGCCGGGGCGACCTTCCTGGAGGGCGACGTCCTGGACCGCGCCCCGGAGGTCCTGGCCGACGACTGCGCGGCGGTCTTCCACTTCGCGGCGAAGTCCCTGGTGGGCGAGTCCGTGCAGGCCCCCGATATCTACTGGCACGGCAACGTGGTCACCTCGTTGAAGCTGCTGGACCTGATGCGGGACAACGGTGTCGACAACCTGGTCTTCTCCTCCACCGCCGCCTGCTACGGCGAACCCGCCTCGGTGCCGATCACCGAGGACATGCCCACCGCACCGACGAACCCCTACGGGGCGTCGAAGCTGTCGATCGACCAGATCATCACCTCCTACGCCGACGCCTACGGGCTGGGCGCGACGAGCCTGCGCTACTTCAACGTCGCCGGCGCGTACGGCTCCACCGGTGAGAACCGTGCCGTGGAGACCCACCTGATCCCCCTGGTCCTGCAGGTCGCCCTGGAGGCCCGGGAGCAGATCATGATCTTCGGCGACGACTGGCCCACCCCGGACGGCACCTGTGTCCGCGACTACATCCACATCAGGGACCTCGCGGACGCCCACCTGTTGGCCGCCCGGTCGAACACCTCCGGTGAGCACCGCATCTTCAACCTGGGTTCCGGCGACGGCTACAGCGTGCAGCAGGTCATCGACACCTGCCGCGAGGTCACCGGCCACCCGATCCCCGCGGTGACCGCACCTCGTCGTGCCGGTGATCCCGCGACCCTGATCGCCTCGTCCGCCCGCGCGGTGGACGCGTTGGGGTGGACCCCGACGCGCAGCGACCTGGGCACGATCGTCCGGGACGCCTGGGACTTCACCTCCCAGCTCGGCGATCGAGCGCACTTCGCACGGCGCTGACCGCCCTGCGGTCCACCAGCGACGCCAGCGTGCCCGCCCGGTCGGTGTCCTTCCCACCGGAGCGGGCGATCTGCGCGTCGATGTGTTCCATTCCCTGACCGACCACGCCGCCCACGAGTCTGGCGGCGGTCCCGTCTGCCACGCCCTCCCACAGCACCCCTGCCAGTGAGAGGGTCAGCAGGTCGTTGCGCAGCGCGCCCGCGTCGGTCGTCGGCTCCGGCGCCGGAGACGCCCCACCGTCGCTCCACATCTCCTCCGTGCAGCGCCGCGCCGCCCGGTGCCCCAGGGCGCCGTGGTTGCCGCACCACCCCAGGAAGGCGATGAGCAGCAACGCCCGGCCCCGGAGCGAACCCCGACCCAGGGTCGCGGCCTCCAACAGGATTCCGAGCACCACCCCCGACTGCCCTGCGGCGCCGAGGGCGACCAGCGTCGGGAACAACGACGCACTGGTGCAGAACTCGAACAACCGCTCAGCCGTTCCAGGGCGCTCCGCCAGCATCCGGCGCACCTCCCGGCGGGTGAGGGTGACCCGCTGGCGGCCCACCGGCATCCACCGGTCCACCGTCACGGCGATCTGCGCGACCGTCTCGCACACGTCCGCGGAGTTCCAGGGTCCCCCGTCCGACTTCGCGGCCGCTCCCGTCGTCCAGCTCGCCGGCAGGAGTGCCGCGAGGTCCTCGTCGTCCTCGGGATCGAGCTCCCGGTCCATCGACTCCGAGGTGCGCTGGGGGTCTCGCACCGTGGAGCACCCCGACGCCACGACGGGGCCCTCGGCGGGATCGTCCACAGTGCCCTCATGGACCACCGTCCACCCGCAGGCGGCGCCGGACGGTTCGACCTGACGCCACCGGGCGCCGGCGGTGATGCCGTCGGTGACGAACATGGCGTTGATCTTCACCGCGGCGTCGCCGAGGGTCAGCGCGGCACCGGCCAGCACATCCACCACGGCGCTGCGCAGTGGCCACGACCGTCGAGTGGTCACCACGACCATGGCGGAGGCCCCGGGCATGTCGTAGAGCGAGCGCGCCAGCGCCTCGGCGCCGGTCCGGGCCGCCCCCTCGACGAGGTCGGTGCGCACGACCGGGCCGAGGGACTCGAGCTGCTCACCGTGACTGCTCAGACCGACGAGCACGATGCTTTCGGTAGGCGTGAAGCCCAGCAGGGCGGGGACGGCGCCGATGAGTCCGCCGGGACCGCCGTCGATCACGACGGGGCCGTCCGTGGCGCCCGGGCGTGCGGGAATGTCGCGGGTTCTCGGGGTGTTGTGGTGTGTGGAAGTCATGGAGACATCCTCCACCGGAGGGCCGGTCACGACCCCTCCGTGCGACTGGTCCGACCAGGAGCGTGTGGATAAACCGGACCCTGTGGATATCCGCCGGGTCGACAGGCGCGACTGGTAGAGTAGATCCACTGCGTCGCACGTCAGTGAAGGGAGTACGCGCACATGTCCGACAGCAACCGTATGTACGAACTCGAGTACCCGGGCCCCTCGGCCCACTCCGTCGACGGTGAGGACGGACTCTCGATGGTCGTCGCGCTCCAGGGCTACGCCGATGCCGGTCGGGGCGTGCAACAGGCCAGCCAGCACCTGCTGCAGGCACTCGACCACGCCACCGTGGCAACCTTCAACGTCGACGAACTCATCGACTACCGCTCCCGGCGTCCCGGCGTCACCCTCGACAACGGGCGCGTCGTGGGCCGCGAGAGCCTGGCACTGACCCTGCACCGCATGGAGGACTCCGACGGTCGGCCGTTCATGCTCCTCTCCGGCCCCGAGCCGGACCTCCGCTGGGAGGCCTTCAGCCGGGCGGTGGCAGAACTCGCCGCACGTTCCGGTGTGGACCGGGTGGTGTCGATGTACGCCGCGCCGATGACGGTGCCGCACACCCGGCCGCTGATCGTCTCGGCGCACTCCTCCGACCCCTCGCTGACCGAAGGGCTGCACACCTGGGACTCGCGGATGATGGTCCCCGGGGCGGCGATGCTCGACGTGGAGCTGCTGCTGTCGCGCAAGGGACTGACCACCGTGGGGCTCACCGCGCACGTGCCCCACTACATCGCGGCCTCCGACTACCCGGAGGCGGCGTACGGTCTGCTGCACGCGCTGGAGTCCGTCAGCGACCTCAACCTCCCGCTGCGTGCCCTGGAAGCCGACATGGACAAGGTCCGCCAGCAGCTCGCCGACCAGGTCGACGACTCCACGGAGATCGCGTCCGTGGTCGGGGCCCTGGAGCGCCAGTACGACGAGGAGCAGTCGCGCCTGCGTCAACGCGACGACCGCCGCCGTGGCCTCGACAACGCCGGTGACGACGGCGACGCAGGTCAGAACGCCCTGCTGGCACCCGGTCAGGAGGTGCCGTCCGGCGAAGAGATCAGCGCCGAGGTCGAGCGCTTCCTCGCCGGCACCACCGACGATTTCGACGGCGACGACACCGGCGACGGCGAAGACCCCGACGACTCCGACGACCCCGACTCCGACTCCGACTCCGACAGGTAACTACCCAGGTGACGACCCCCGTATCCGACCCCACGCTCTCCGGACTCCTCCCCGATCTCGCCGAGGTTCCGGAGAGTCTCGTCGACGACGCCGTCCTCGAGTCCTTCCTCGCCTGGGCTCGCGACCGGGGGTTGAGCCCCTACCCCGCCCAGGAGGAGGCGGCGATGGCGCTGGCCTCCGGCGACAACGTCATCCTGGCGACACCGACCGGCTCGGGCAAGTCCCTCGTGGCGACCGCGGCACACTTCATCGCCCTGGCCCACGGGAAGCGCACCTTCTACACCGCGCCGATCAAGGCCCTGGTCAGTGAGAAGTTCTTCTCCCTGTGCGAGATCTTCGGCCCCGCCAACGTCGGCATGATGACCGGTGACGCCACCGTCAACGGCAAGGCACCGGTCATCTGCGCCACCGCCGAGGTCGTGGCGAACATCGCCCTGCGTGACGGTGCTGCGGCCGAGATCGACCAGGTGGTGATGGACGAGTTCCACTACTACTCCGAACCGGACCGCGGCTGGGCCTGGCAGGTCCCGCTGCTGAGCCTGCCCAAGGCACAGTTCCTGCTGATGAGCGCCACCCTGGGCGACACCGCCTGGCTGGAGAAGGACCTCACCCGCCGTACCGGACGGCCCACCACCCCGGTGACCGGCACCGTGCGCCCGGTGCCGCTGGACTTCGACTTCGTCTACACACCCGTCCACGAGACCCTCGAGGAGCTCGTCGACAAGGGCCGGGCGCCCGTCTACATCGTGCACTTCTCACAGCGTGAGGCCGTGGAACGCGCCCAGGCGCTGACGAGCATGAACTTCGTCGACAAGGAGCGCAAGGCCGCGATCGCCGAGGCGATCGGCGGCTTCCGGTTCACCTCCGCCTTCGGCAAGACGCTGTCCGGTCTGCTGCGCAAGGGCATCGGCATCCACCACGCCGGCATGCTGCCGAAGTACCGACGGCTCGTCGAGAAACTCGCCCAGCAGGGGCTGCTCACCGTGATCTCCGGGACCGACACACTGGGTGTGGGCATCAACGTGCCGATCCGCACGGTCCTGATGACCGGGCTGGCGAAGTACGACGGGATCAAGCACCGCATCCTGAAGTCCCGGGAGTTCCACCAGATCGCCGGACGAGCCGGACGCGCCGGCTACGACACCGAGGGCACGGTCATCGTCGAGGCCCCGGAACACGAGATCGAGAACTTCCGCCTCCGCGAGCGCGCCGGCTCGGACCCGAAGAAGCTGAAGAAGCTCCGCAAGAAGTCCGCCCCCGAGGGTCGGGCCACGTGGTCGAAGTCGACGTTCGAGCGTCTGACCACCGCCGAGCCGGAAGAACTCGTCAGCCAGTTCCAGATGTCGCACTCCATGCTGATCAACGTGATCGCCCGCGACCAGTGGACGTATGACGCGCTGAAGGGCCTGCTGCGCGACAACCACGACACGCGAGCGAAGCAGAACCGCGACATCCTGACCACCATCGACCTCTACCGGGGCCTGCTGCGCACCGACATCGTCGAGGAGTACGACGCCGACACCCCGTCCGGCAAGGACGCCAGGCTCACCCGCGAGTTGCAGCGTGACTTCGCGCTGAACCAGCCGCTGTCCCCTTTCGCCCTGGCGGCGTTCGACCTGCTGGACTCGGAGTCGGACAGCTACACCCTCGACGTGATCAGCACGGTCGAGGCGATCCTGGACAACCCGAACCAGATCCTGTCCGCCCAGCAGCGCGAAGCCCGCGGCCAGGAGATCGCGGCGCTGAAGGCCGAGGGCGTCGACTACACCGAACGCATGGCCCTCGTCGAGGACATCACCTGGCCGAAGCCGCTGGAGGAGGAACTCGAGCAGGCCTACGACATCTTCTGCGAGTCCAACCCGTGGGCGTCCGAGTTCGACCTCTCCCCGAAGTCGGTGGTCCGCGAGATGATCGAGAAGGCGATGACCTTCTCCGACCTCGTGGCGACCTACAACCTGGCGCGGTCGGAGGGAGTCGTGCTGCGGTACCTCACGGACGCCTGGCGCACGCTGTCGCACACCGTACCCCCGGAGCACCGCAGCGAGGAGCTCGAGGACATCGTGGTGTGGTTGGGCGAGCTCATCCGCCAGGTGGACTCCTCCCTGGTCGACGAGTGGTCGGCGATGGCCGACCCGGACGCCCCGGCGACCGAGGAACAGGTCGCCGAGCACGCCTTCGGCGTCGACGACCCCTCCCTGCTCAGCTCCAACCCCCGCGCGCTGCGGCGCATGGTGCGCAACCACTTCTTCCGCCACGTGGAGCTCTTCGCCTTCGAGAAGGAGGGCCAGCTGGCGGAGATGGACGACTACCTCACCGCCGCCCCCGACTGGCCGGCGGAGCTGGACGCGTACTTCGACGAGTACTCCGACATCGGCGTCGACGCCGCCGCCCGCTCACCCGAACTCATCCTGGTCAAGGAAGAGGGACGGCACTGGACGGTGCGGCAGATCCTGGACGACCCGGAGGGCGACCACGGGTGGGCCTTCGAGGGTGTGGTGGACCTCGACGCCTCCGACGAGGCCGGTGACGTGCGGCTCAGCGAGTTGCGCGTGGTCCGCGGCTAGCTTCTGGGTCCCAGGTTCGACTCCAGCACCTCACGGTTGCGGGCCAGCGCCGACTCGTAGGCCGACGCAACGACCGCCCCGATGGCGTGGAAGGCATCGGCACGGTTGGAGCTGGTGCGGTGGCTCAACGTCACCGTGCGTCCGGCGGTGGCCGCGCCTCCCTCGAAGGTGGCCAAGGTTAATCCGGGCCGGTCGCACTCTGCGGACACCGCGCTCAACGGAACCAGGGTCGATCCCAGGCCACCGATCACGCACTGCACCACCGTGGACAGGCTTGCCGCTCTGGTCACCGAGTGCGCCGGGTCGACCGTCAACGACACCGAGCGGCACAGGTCCAGGACCTGGTCGCGCAGGCAGTGGCCGTCGTCCAGCAGCAGGAAGTCCAGGTCCTGGAGGTCGTCGAGCGAGAGGTCGCGCCGCCCGGCGAGCGGGTGTCCCTCGGGCAGGACAACCACGAACTCCTCGCGGTACAGCTCGATCTGTTCGACTCCCGCACCGGAGACCGGCGACGCCACGACGACGGCGTCCAGTCCCCCGTTCTTCAGCGAGTCGATCAGGTTGGTCGTCTTGTCCTCGACGATCTTCGGTTCCAGATCCGGTGCCGTCGTCGGCAAGGACCGGAGGAACGCCGGCAGGACGAACGGGGCGATCGTGGGGATCATGCCCAGCGACATCGAGCCCGACAGCCCGCCCTGGGCCCCGCGCGCGTGGCCGGTGAAGCTGTCCATGCTGTCCAGCGTGGCTTGGGCGAACGGCAGCAGCTCGCGTCCGATCTCCGTGACGATGACCCGCCGGGTCGAGCGCTCGATGAGCTGGACACCCAGGCCGCTCTCGAGTGCCGCGAGCCCCTGCGACAGCGACGGCTGGGAGATCCCCAACTGTTGGGCGGCGACGCCGAAGTGTCCGTGCTCGGCAACGGTGGCGAAGGTCCTGAGTTGAGCGATCGTCGGCCGGTAATCCTTATTGACCATGCCTATGACTCTACATCACGATCCTTGCAGGACCCTATCTACGAGCGACCATAAGGCCTCCCTATCAAGCTCTCCCAATAAATCAGTTATACCTTTGCATCAGTTCTGATTTCATGGCATAATCGTTGTTGCTCAAGACGAAGCACGAGCGTCATATTTTCACGAAACCAGGAGGCATTCACCGTGTCCATTCTCACCGTCGGCGACCAGTTCCCCGAGTTCAACCTCACCGCCCTCAAGGGCGGGGACCTGCACGAGGCCAACGCCCAGCAGCCGGACGACTACTTCGAGGACGTGAACCTCGGCAAGTACCAGGGCAAGTGGAAGGTCGTCTTCTTCTACCCGAAGGACTTCACCTTCGTCTGCCCCACCGAGATCGCTGCATTCGGCAAGCTCGATGAGGAGTTCCAGGACCGCGACACCCAGATCCTCGGTGGCTCCACGGACAACGAGTTCGCGCACTTCAACTGGCGCGCGACCCACCCGGAGCTCAAGGGTGTCCCCTTCCCGATGTTCGCTGACGTCCGCCACGACCTGATCCGCGCCCTGGGCGTGGAGAACGCCGGCGGCGTGGCCGACCGCGCGACCTACATCGTCGACCCGGACAACGTGATCCAGTTCGTCTCCGTCACCCCGGACGCCGTCGGCCGCAACGTCGACGAGGTCCTGCGTGTGCTCGACGCCCTGCAGTCCGAGGAGGTCTGCGCCTGCAACTGGCAGGCCAACGACCCGACCAAGAACATCAACAAGATGGACGTCGTCCAGGAGGCGCTGAACTAATATGTCGATCGACAACCTGAAGTCGGGTCTCCCCGACTACGCCAAGGACCTGAAGCTCAACCTCAGCTCCCTCGCCCGCTCGACCGAGCTCACCGAGCAGCAGCTCTGGGGCACCTTCGTTGCCGCGGCCGCCGCGTCGCGCAACGACCAGGTTCTCTCCGAGATCTCCGACGAGGCCAAGGCGCACCTCTCCGACGAGGCGTACGACGCCGCGCTGGCCGCCGCCTCGATCATGGCGATGAACAACGTCGCCTACCGCGCCCGTGGCTGGCTCGGTGACGACTACGCCCAGGTCCGGATGGGCCTGCGGATGAACGTCATCAGCAAGCCGGGCATCGAGAAGGTCGACTTCGAGCTCTTCTCCCTCGCCGTGTCCACCATCAACGGATGTGACCACTGCACCATCGCTCACGAGAAGACCGTGCGCGACGAGGGACTGACCAAGGAGCAGGTCTTCGAGGCGGTCAAGGTCGCCGCCGTCGTCCAGGGCGTCGCCCAGGCGATCGAGATCGAGGACGCACGCTAGGACGCATCAGTCCGCCTGCGGATCCTCCGCTCTGCCGCGGCCCCGCCCCCTGGTGACAGGGGGCGGGGCCGCAGTCATGTCAGTGGTAGGATCACCGGGTGGTTTCCGAGGACAAGAACGCAAGTGGCACCCCACGTTCGGGCAGGAAGCGCGGACGCGGTAAGGGACGGGGACGAGGGTCGGGACGAGGTTCCGGCCGTCCCCCGCGCCAGACCCCACGGGCGAACCTGACGCAGAACCTCAACTTCCCGGAGTCCCTGCCCGTCTCCACGCGCCGCGACGAGATCATGGAGGCCGTGCGCGACAACCAGGTCGTGATCGTCGCCGGTGAGACCGGTTCCGGCAAGACGACCCAGCTGCCGAAGATGTGCCTGGAGCTCGGCCGGGGCGAGACCCGTCGAATCGGTCACACCCAGCCGCGACGTATCGCCGCGCGCAGTGTCGCCGACCGTATCGCCGACGAGTTGGGTGAGAAGGTCGGCGAACCCGGTAGCCGTGTGGGCTACAAGATCCGGTTCGACGACCACGTCAACGACTCCACCGCGGTGAAGTTGATGACCGACGGTATCCTGCTCGCCGAGATCCAACGCGACCGGATGCTGCGCGCCTACGACACGATCATCGTGGACGAGGCGCACGAGCGCAGCCTCAACATCGACTTCCTGCTCGGTTACCTGCGCGAGATCCTCCCGAAGCGACCCGACCTCAAGGTCATCATCACCTCGGCGACGATCGACCCGGAGTCCTTCGCCCGCCACTTCGCCGACGCCGACGGCAACCCTGCCCCGGTCATCGAGGTGTCCGGACGCACCTTCCCCGTCGAAGTGCGCTACCGCCCGCTCACCCGTACCGAGGACCGCACCGAGTCCGGCGGTGGGGTGCGTGAGATCGAGACGGACCCGTTGGACGGTCTTCTCGACGCCGCCCGCGAACTCATCGCCGAGGGGCCCGGCGACATCCTCTGCTTCTTCTCCGGGGAGCGGGAGATCCGCGACGCCGCGGACGCGCTGTCGGACCAGCAGTGGCGCGGGGTCGACGTCCTGCCCCTGTACGGACGTCTCTCCTCTGCAGAACAGCACCGGGTCTTCAGTACCGGGTCACGGCGTCGGATCGTCCTCGCCACGAACATCGCCGAGACGTCGCTGACGGTGCCGGGGATCAAGTACGTGATCGACACCGGCTACGCCCGGATCTCGCGTTACTCGCACCGCACGAAGGTGCAGCGCCTGCCCGTCGAGGAGATCAGCCAGGCGTCGGCGAAACAGCGATCGGGCCGTTGCGGACGTACCTCCGACGGCATCGCCGTGCGCCTGTACTCCGAGGAGAACTTCGAGGCACGGCCCGAGTTCACCGACCCGGAGATCCTGCGTACCCACCTCGCCAGCGTGATCCTGTCGATGACCGCCCTGGACCTCGGCGACATCCGGGAGTTCCCCTTCCTCCAGCCTCCGGACTCCAAGTCGGTGCGCGACGGCGTCCAGCTGTTGCGCGAACTCGGCGCACTGGCCAACGAGCCCAAGGAGAAGGACAAAGAGAAGGAGAAGGGCAAGGACGGCGGCCCGACTCTCACCGACATCGGGCGCGACATGGCGCGCATCCCCACCGATCCCCGTCTGGCGCGCATGTTGTCGGCCGCCCACGCCAACGGCGTTCTGGAACAGGTCGCCGTCATCGTGGCGGCACTGAGCATCCAGGACGTCCGCGAACGTCCTGCCGAGCACCAGGCCCGCGCCGACCAGCTCCACGCCCGGTTCGCCGCGAACTCCGACTTCATCTCGGTGCTGAAGCTCTGGAACTACCTCCAGGCCCAGCGCCGGGAGCTCTCCGGCAACAAGTTCCGCCGGCTCTGCCGCGACGAGTTCATCCACTACGTCCGCGTCCTGGAGTGGATGGATCTGGTCCGTCAGCTGCTCACGGTCATCCAGGAGCTGCGGTGGAAGATCCCCAACGTGCGCCACTTCCGTGAGCTGACCTTCGACCTCGGCGACCAGGACGCCGAGACGGCCACGAGTGGTCTCGGGAAGCGCGAGGCGACGTCCGTCGACGAGACCGAGGTCCACAAGTCGCTGCTGACGGGTCTGCTGACCAACGTCGGTATGCGCCAGGGCAACTCCCGCCAGTTCACCGGCACCCGCAACACCACATTCGTGATCCACCCGTCCTCGCATCTGTCGAAGAAACCGCCGCAGTGGGTCATGGCCGCTGAACTGGTGGAGACCTCCCAGGTGTTCGCCCGCACGGTCGCCCCGGTCGTCCCCGAGTGGCTCGAGGAGGTCGCCCCACACCTGATGCGCTACTCCTACGCGGAGCCGTTCTGGTCCAGCAAGCAGGGTGCGGCTCTGGCCATCGAGAAGGCGTCGATGCTCGGCCTGCCGGTCATCGCCGACCGCCGGGTCAACCTGTCGAAGACCGATCCGGAGGCAGCGCGCGACATGTTCATCCGCCACGCGCTCGTGGAGGGAGACTGGCGCAGCAACCACCGCTTCTTCCGCCACAACAGTGAGCTGCTGGACGAGGTCGGGCAGCTCGAGGACAAGGCACGACGCCGGGACATCGTCGTCGACGACGACACCCTCTACAGCTTCTACGATGCCCGCCTCCCGTCCTCGGTGGTGTCGGCCGCCCACTTCGACTCCTGGTGGAAGAAGGCCCGGCAAAACGACCCACACCTGCTCGACATGACCCCGGAGGCGCTCATCGGCTCCGACGGTGCCGCGGCAGAGGCCCGGGAGTTCCCGGACACGTGGCGCCAGGGGGCGATGCAGTTCGACCTCACGTACGTCTTCAGTCCCGGCGATCCAGCCGACGGCATCACGATGCGCATCCCGTTACCGTTGCTCGCCGGTGTCACCGACACCGACACCCGGTGGCTGGTGTCAGGCATGCGCGAGGAACTGTGCATCGCACTGATCCGCACGCTCCCCAAGCCGTTACGCACCTCGGTCGTGCCGGCCGGGCAGTTCGCCCGGGCCGCGCTGGAGCGCATGACCCCCTATGACGGCCCCGTCGACCAGGCGTTGGCTGATGCGTTGCGCTCGCTCGGCGGCACGGGGATCAGCCCCTCCGACTTCGACTGGGACCGGGTCCCGGGCCACCTGCGGATGACCTATGCCGCGGTGGACCGTCGGGGCAAGGTCATCGCGACCTCGAAGGACCTCGGTGAACTGCAGGACGACCTGGCCGGCGAGATCACCCAGTCCATCGCCTCCGCCACGGCACGCTCCTCCCGCGGGTCGAACGGCGCGTCCGGGGGCGCCGCCCCCACCCCGCAGGACTCCGCGTCCCATGGCCCGACGAAGAAGAAGGGCCGGGGACGACGCGGCGGAAACGGTGCAGGGGGTACCGGTGGTGTGCTCGCCCGTTCCGCGAGCTGGAGCAGCGACGGCATCGGGGTCATCCCCGAGTCCGTCGAGACCGTGGTGGACGGCCAGACCACGTCGGCCTACCCCGCGCTGGTCTCGGCGGGCAAGGACGGCGTCGTGCTGAAGGCCTTCCCCACCCCGCAGGCGGCGGCGGGCCAGCAGTTCTCCACGGTCCTGGAGATGATGGTGGCGGCCTGCCAGGTCTCCACGAAGCAGATGGTCAAGGGACTGCAGTTGCGCCAGCGTGTGGCGGTGGATACCTATCCGCACGGCGGCGCGGACGCTCTGGTGGACGACTGCCGGGTACTGGCCTGTCGAAACCTGCTCGAACAGTACGGTCCGGTGATCCGCGATCCGGAACGGTGCGCCGAGGCGGTCAGCGCCGCGAGGGACCGCGGCCCGGGACTGGTCCGCCAGATCTTCGTGGCGATCACCCCGGCGGTCCTTGCCGTGGCGGACATGTCGCAGGAGCTCTCGGCGTGGGACGGGGCTGCCATCGAGGACATGAAGGCGCAGCTGGAGTTCTTCCTCGGACCCCACCAGGTGGCCAAGAACGGCGTGGAACATCTTCGTCACGTACCCCGGTACGTTGCAGCGATGCAGTCGCGCCTGGAGATGATGGAGTCTGACCCGGACCGGGAGGAGGACCTCGACGACCAGGTCAGGGAGTGCCTCGAGGCGGTCGAGGAGGCCCGGCGCCGCCTGCCGGCGATTCGGGCGGCCTCGTCGCAGTTCAAGGATGTCCTCTGGCTGGTCGAGGAGTTCCGGGTGTCGCTGTACGCCCAGAACCTGGGTACGTCGCGTCCGGCGAGTGTCGCCCGGGTGCGTAAGGCACTGGCGAAGATCAGGTAGCCCCGGGGGAGGGCTACCCGGTCGCGTCGCTTCGCCGCTCCTGGAGCGCCCGGATCTCCTTCTCGAAATCCTCGGTCGACCGGAAGGACTTGTAGACCGAGGCGAACCGGAGGTAGGCGACCTCGTTGAGGTTGCGAAGGGGCTCCAGGATCGCCAGGCCGATGTCGTCGGCGGCGACCTGCGAGCCGTGGGAGGCACGCAGTGACTGCTCGACGTCGTGGGCCAGGATCTTCAGGTCGTCCCCGGAGACCTCGAGGCCCTGGCAGGCGCGACCGACTCCCCTGATCACCTTGTCGCGGCGGAACTCCTCGGTGACGCCACTTCGTTTGGTGACCAGCAGCACGGAACGTTCCAGGGTGGTGAACCGGGTCTTGCAGGAGAGGCATTCGCGGCGGCGGCGGATAGCGGAGCCTGATTCCACCGTGCGGGAGTCCACGACCCGGGAGTCCTCGGAACGGCAGGCTGGACAGAGCACGGTGTTCTCCCTTGCGGAGGTCGTCAGGACGGTAGGTGTTCCCACATGCTACCCCCGCCCCCGGGCGGAACCACCGTCGGCCGACGGGGCCGGTCAGTAGACCGGGATGACCACGTCCCGGTTGCTCACCCGGGAGTCCCCGTGGTCGCCGTCGCCACCCAGCTCGCTGACGTCGTTGAGCGAGGCGATCCTCGCCACCGCATCGCCGACGCTGGCCCCGTGCACGTGCTGCTCGGCGATCTCCGCCAGACTCTGGCCCTCGCTCACCGTGACGGTGGTCGTCCCGGTCGGGGTCACGGTGTCCTCCTGCGGGCCGGTGACCGCCGGCGAGACGGCGAGGAAAGCCACCAGTGTGGCCAGCGACAACACGGTCATGCCCGGGGAACCCACGACCATCGACGCACGACGCCGCATTCTTGCGTACCGGGAGGTCGGCTCGAACGGACGTTCAGCAATTCTGCCCTGACGGAGGTACCGCTGCCGTTGCACGACCGAGGGGGTCCGGACCGATCCTTCCCCCCAGGTGTTCGAGAAACCATCCATCTCCGACCCGGACCACTCCGGACGCCGATAGACGGGACGGCGGAGACCGGACCGACGACTTTCAACCGACATCGTGCTCATGACAACCCTCTTTCCGTGGAAGCAGACCGGATTCCCGGCTTCAGACAAGGACCATGACAGCACCGCGGACGGACATCGACTGATTCCGACGGCACATTCTTCGTCCGTGTGTTCGAAGTTCTGTATCTGCACCCGAAGGTAGCACGGGTGTTCGATGATGTCCACAGCCTTCCCGAATTTTTCGAACACCCTGACCAACGATGTCCGTTCGGTCATGTAAGGTCGGGGACACGACCGGTACAACGAGTCCAGGAGTGGGTCAGATGTCAGAGAAGCAGAAGTCCTCCGTGGGAACCACGGCAGGCAAGCGAAAGCGGGCGAAGGTCACCGAGGCAGGTGCCGCGCTCGACGCAAAGGGGAGGGAGAAGCTTTCCGACCGTCAACGGCGCATCATGGACGTGATCAAGGACGCGACCCGGTTCCGCGGATACCCGCCGAGCATCCGCGAGATCTGCGACGCGGTCGGGTTGAACTCGACCTCTTCGGTGTCCTACCACCTGCGCGAGCTCGAGCGTAAGGGGTACCTGCGCCGCGAGGACAACAAGCCGCGCGCGGTCGACATCAGGGACTTCGAGGACGAGGTCGACAACCGTCCGGGGCCGAAGCCCGCCAACGCCGGCGGTCCTGCGGGGATGCCGGAACCGTCCTTCGTCCCCGTCGTCGGCCAGATCGCCGCCGGTTCGCCCATCCTGGCCGAGGAGCACGTCGAGGCCCACTTCCCTCTCCCCCAGGAACTCGTCGGCGGCGGGGAGCTGTTCCTGCTCCAGGTTGTCGGTGAGTCCATGCGCGACGCGGGCATCTTCAACGGCGACTGGGTCGCCGTGCGCTCCCAGAAGGTCGCCGAACTCGGTGACTTCGTCGCCGCGATGATCGACGGGGAGGCGACGGTCAAGGAGTTCCAGAAGGACGACGCCGGCGTCTGGCTGCTCCCCCACAACGACCTGTTCGAACCCATCCCGGGTGACAACGCCGACATCCTCGGTCGTGTGGTCGCGGTGCTGCGAAAGATCTAGGCACCCCGCAAACCCCACGCAGATAGGCGAAACCCCCGGACAGTCTCCGTCAGAGGTCTCCGGGGGTTTCGCGTGGGTACAGGGTGCGCTAGAGCCCCAGCACGGCTGCGGCGGCGGCCTTGGCCTCCTCGGCACCGTCGGCGTCCAGCGCGGCGGCGGCCATCTCGCGGCACACCGCGAAGTCCACCTCGCCCAGCTGTGCACCCACCGCGGCGAGTGCGGGCGGTGCCGCGGACAGCGAGGTCACACCGAGACCGGCGAGCACGCAGCCCAGCACCGGGTCCGCGGCAGCCTCACCACAGACCCCCACGGCCGTCTTGGTCACCGCACCAGCGCGGCAGGTGGTGTGGACCAGGCGCAGCACCGCGGGCTGCCACGGGTCGGTCAGGTGTGCCAGCGACGCCGACATGCGGTCCGCCGCCATCGTGTACTGGGTCAGGTCGTTGGTGCCGATGGACACGAAGTCCAGGTAGGGCATCATCTTGTCCGCCATCAGCGCAGCCGCCGGAACCTCGATCATCGCGCCTGCCACGAGGCCACGCTCGTGGCACAGCTCGGCGAACCACTTCGCCTCGTAGACGGTGGCGACCATCGGCGCCATCACCCAGGTCTGGGCCGCGGAGTCCTCACGGCCGGACAGCTTCAGCGCCAACGCGATGCCGTCGAGCTGACGCTCGAGGAGCTTCTGGTTCGTCCGCGCGATCCGCAGACCGCGCACGCCGAGGGCGGGGTTCTCCTCGGTCTCCGCCATCACGTAGGGCACCGGCTTGTCCGAGCCGGCGTCGAGCGTCCGGATCACGACCTTGCCCTCCGGGAACGCGGAGAGGACCTCGGCGTAGCGCCGCGCCTGCTCCTCCACGGACGGCTCGGTGGTCTCGCTGAGGAAGCCGAGCTCGGTACGGAACAACCCGATCCCCTCGGCCACGGACTCCGCGGCCTGGCGGGCGGCCGCGCCGTCCTGAACGTTGGCCAGCAGCTGCACCCGGTGGCCGTCGGCGGTCTGTGCCGGGCCGTGCCAGCCACGGACCTTCGAGGCCAGCTCGGCGGCGGCGGTGACCCGTTTCTCCACCTCCGCCGGGTCCACGCCGGTCTCCACGGTCCCCGCCGCACCGTCCACCAGTACCTCGGTGCCGGCACTCACGCCGCGCAGGTTACTCCCCACCGCGACGATGCACGGCAGGTCGAGCTGGCGGGCGATGATCGCGGTGTGGCTCGTCGCACCACCCTTCTCGGTGACCACGGCGATGATCAGCTCAGGGTCCAGCGTGGCGGTGTCGGCCGGGGCGAGGTCGTCGGCGAACAGGATGTGGGGGGTGTCGACGTCCGGAATGCCGGGTTCGGGCTCCCCCCGCAGCTCGGCGATGACACGGTCGCGCACGTCCATCAGGTCGGTCACACGCTCGGCCATCACACCGCCGGCCTTCAGGAACATCTCCACGAAGTCGTCGGTGGCCTGACGGACCGCGTACAGGTTCGTCTGACCTCCGTTGACGGACTTCTTGACCTTCTTCGCCCAGGCACGGTCCTTGGCGATCGCCACCGTCGCCTCGAGCACCTGGCGGGCATTGCCCTCCACGGTCTGCGCGCGGGAGGTCAGGCGCTCCGAGACGGTGTCCACCGCGTCGACGAAGGCCTGGTACTCCGCCTCACGGTCGGCGTCCCCGACCGTCTTGTCCGGGCCGGGCAGCTCCGGACGGTCGGTGACCCACGTGACCGGTGCGAAGACGGTTCCGGGAACTACGGACTTGCCCTTCAGGACGACGGGCTCGCCGTCCGAGGGGGCTGCCGGGGGATTCGTGTCTGCCATAGTGTCTGGTCTCCCACAAATTTTCAGATCGCACGACCTGGTGGACGTCGATGCAACTACCAAGGTCATCTACCGAGGTCTTTTACCGAGGGTCCGACCCCGCGGGGTCGAGGTACGAACGTGATGGACAGGTTCGCCGACCACGATACCCTCTTTCACCCACCCCCCGGGGTCACCCGCCGGGCCATACCCACCCCCGAATCGGCGTTCATCCCTGCGCCACCCCATACAATGCACATCATGAACTCTGAGGAACGTCGCCGCCAGATCGCGTCACTGACCGCGGTCAACGGGCGTGTCACCGTCGTGGAGCTCGCAGAGCGGTTCGCGGTCACCCCTGAAACCATCCGCCGTGACCTCACGGTACTCGACAACGACGGTGCACTGCACCGCGTCCACGGCGGCGCCGTTCCCACCAACACCTTCCAGACCCGTGAGACCCCCATCGAGCTGCGCAGCACCACCTCGACCGAGGCCAAGATCAGGATCGGACGCGCCGCGGCCGACCTCCTGCCGCGCACCGGCACGGTGTTCCTCGACGCCGGCACCACCACCGCGATGCTGGCGCACGCCATCGCCGAGGCAGGACGCCCCGACGACAACCCCTACCGGGGGTTGACGGTGCTCACCAACTTCCTCCCCCTCGCCGTCCGCCTGTCGGCGGCGGGCCTGTCGGACGTCCAGCTCATCGGTGGTCACATCCGCCCCATCACCCAGGCTGTGGTCGGTGACATCGCGTTGCGCACCATCGGTGTCCACCACGCCGACCTCGCCTTCATCGGCACCAACGCCCTGTCCATGGACCACGGCCTGTCGACCGCGGACGCCGAGGAGGCCGCCGTGAAGCGCGCGATGATCGCCAACTCCGACCGGGTCGTCGCGATGTGCGACTCCACGAAGTTCGGCCGCGACTACCTCGTCAGTTTCGCCAACGTGCCGGAGATCGACGTGCTGGTGACCGACGACGCCGCGCCGCGCCAGTATCTAGAGGCCTTCTCCTCCGAGGACGTCAACGTCGTCACGGCATAAGAGGCGGGACGGTCGTGACGGCGCGATCCGGCACAGTTCGGCTACGCTGTCAGGGAGGGCACCACACGCCGGGCACTGCCGGCGGTCAGCGCCCGACCATCATGATCGACGACCTGATAAGGACATTCACAACCATGGCCTCCACTACCGTCACCGTCGGCTCCACCGTGGGCCTGCACGCACGTCCCGCCACCATCATCGCGGAGGCGGCTGCCAACTACGACGACGAGATCCTGCTCTCCCTGCCCGGGGAGGACGACGAGGAACCGTCGGACGCATCCTCCTCGCTGATGATCATGGCCCTGGGTGCCGAGCACGGTGACGAGGTGACCGTCTCGTCCGACAACGCCGAGGCCGTGGAGGCGATCGCCGCGCTGATCACCAAGAACCTCGACGAAGAGTAGGAACAGCGTCGACGGGGGCACCCGTCACCGCAGTCGAGTCCGGCCCCGACACCTGCACGGCAGGTGTCGGGGCCGGTTCTGTCTGGCGCGGCCTCTAGTTGTGGGAGAGGTAGTCCCGCACGGCGGGTTCGCGTCCCTCCCCGACGTTCTCGAACAGCCACCGCAGCAGCGGGTAGCCCACGATGATGCCCACCGAGCCCCAGGCGATGCCCTCGAGCTCGAGCGAGCCGATCTGCAGGGTGAGGTTGCCGATGCCGGCGATCAGGGCCACGGCCGCGGCGGACAGGTTCACCGGGTTGGTCAGGTTGACGTTGTTGTCCTGCCAGATGCGGATACCCAGCAGGCCGATCATGCCGTAGAGCACCATCGTGGCCCCGCCGAGCACGCCGGAGGGGATGGTGTTGATCACGGCACCGAACTTCGGGACGAAGGCCAGCACCATCGCGGTGACCGCGGCCACCCAGTAGGCGGCGGTGGAGTACACCTTCGTCGCCGCCATCACCCCGATGTTCTCGGCGTAGGTCGTGGTGCCGGACCCGCCGAAGCCGCCGGCCAGGGTGGTCGCCAGACCGTCACCGATCAGTGCGGGCCCGGCCTGGTCGTCCAGGTTGCGCTTGGTCATCCCTGCCACGGCCTTGACGTGTCCGACGTTCTCGGCGATGAGCACCACCACGACGGGCAGGGTCAGCAGGACCGCACTGACGTGGAACTCGGGGGTGTGGAAGTCCGGCAGACCGAACCACGCGGCGTCGGAGATGACCTCGCCGGCGTCGTCGGAGATGTTGCCGGTGACCACGGCGAACACCCAGCCGACGACGACACCGATGAGGATCGCCAGCCGGCCGACCATACCGCGTCCGGCGACGGTGATCACCAGGACGGCGAACAGGGTCACCGCGGCGACAAGGGGCTGCTCCTGGAAGTTCGCCGTCGCCGCCGGGGCCAGGTTCAGGCCGATCAGCGCGACGATCGCACCGGTGACCGCCGGGGGCATGACCGCGTCCAGCACGCGCCGTCCGGCGGCCTTGACCAGGACACCGACCAGGATCAGCACGATTCCGGCGACCATCACCCCGCCGAGCTGGGCGGCGAAGCCCTCCGCCTGGGTGGCGGTCAGCGGGGCGATGAAGGCGAAGGAGCTGCCCAGGTAGGACGGCACCCGGTTGCGGGTGATCAGCAGGAACAGGATCGTGCCGATACCGGAGAACAGCAGGGTGGTGTTCACCGGGAAGCCGGTGAGTGCGGGCACCAGCAGCGTGGCGCCGAACATGGCGATCACGTGCTGCATACCGATGCCCACGGTCCGTGGCCACGTCAGCCGCTCCTCGGGGGCGACGACCGCCCCGGGGCGGATCGTGCGGCCGTCCCCGTGGAGCGTCCACCCGAACAGCTTCCCCCGTTCAGGTTCCCCGCCGGGCGCTGACTTCTTCTCCTGCATCTCGTCCATTCGGACGAGCTTATTCTGTCGCCCTGTCGTCCGCGATACGCAGGTCCGCCAGTTCCGCGGCGATCACCCCGGGAAGGCGGACCTCCACGCGGGTGCCGAGCTCGGTGTACTCCTGGTTGAGCACCGTGCCGTACTCGTGCAGGCGGGAGACGACCTCCCCCCGGTCGAAGGGGACCTGCAGGACCACGTGCTCGTCCCGGGAATTCAGGAACAGTTCCAGCCGGCTCTCCAGGGCGGCGATCCCCTCCCCGGTGTGCGCGGAGACGAAGAGCACGTCGTCCAACCGGCTGCGCAGCTCTGCGAGCACCAGCGGGTCGGCCTGGTCGACCTTGTTGATCACCAGGATCTCCGGGGGCGCGGACTCGCCGGTGTCCTCGGCGATCTCGCCGATGACCTTGTTCACCGCGGCGATCTGCTCCATCGGGAAGGGGTCGGAGCCGTCGACGACGTGCAGCACGACGTCGGCGGCCATGACCTCCTCCAGGGTCGAGCGGAACGCCTCGACGAGCTGGGTGGGCAGGAAGCGGATGAACCCGACGGTGTCGGAGAACATCACCGCACGCCCGTCGGCCAGCTCGGCCCGCCGGGTCGTGGGGTCCAGGGTGGCGAACAGGGCGTCCTCCACGAGCACCCCCGCTCCGGTCAGCGCGTTGAGCAGCGAGGACTTGCCGGCGTTGGTGTACCCGGCGATAGCGACCTGGGCCATCGCCGAGGCGTCGCGGCGGCCACGCTGCACGTCGCGGGACTTCTTCATGCCCTGGATCTCGCGGCGCAGGCGCGCCATCTCGCTGCGCAGACGACGACGGTCCGCCTCGATCTTCGTCTCACCGGGGCCACGCAGACCCACACCGCCGTTGGAGCCCGCCCGGCCACCGGCCTGGCGCGACAGTGCGCCACCCCAGCCACGGACGCGGGTGATCAGGTACTCCAGCTGCGCCAGGGCGACCTGGGCCTTGCCCTCCTTGGACTTGGCGTGCTGGGCGAAGATGTCGAGGATGAGCATCGTCCGGTCGATGACCTTGACGTCGAGCGCCTTCTCCAGGGCGATCATCTGCCCGGGGCTGAGCTCGCCGTCGGCGACGACGGTGTCGGCGTTGGTCTCCACCACGATCTGGCGCAGCTCCTCGACCTTGCCGGAGCCGACGTAGGTGCCGGCGTCCGGCTTGTCGCGGCGCTGGTAGAGCATGTCGGTGATTTCCGAGCCCGCGGTCTCCGCCAGGGCGGCGAGCTCGGCGAGACGGGCCTCGATCTGGGCGGTGTTGCCCTCGGTCCACACCCCGACGAGCACCACGCGCTCCAGGCGCAGCTTGCGGTACTCGACGTCGTAGCCGTCGTCCTGCTCGGTGGAGTGGACGTTGGTGCCGCGGGTCAGGCGCCGCAGGCTGGAGCGTTGCTCGAGATCGAGCTCGCCGACGGACGTCTCAGCCGGTTCCGGCGTCTCAGGATTCTGTTGGTTGCTTGTCATTGCCCACCATCTTTCCACGATTCGGGGCCACGGAGTAGAGTCGCACCCATGATTCCGGAACTGAGAAGCGTGGGGTTGGAGTTCAGCCGCTGGCAGGACGCCCTGGAGGCGGCGTACGGGACGGGGGCTCTCCGGGTCACCGGGGAGGTCCGCGACGGCCAGGTCCTGCAGTACGACGACCCCAGCGGTGCCCGCCTGGTGATCCTCGCCGTGCCGCCCTACGGTTCCTTCGCCAGCTTCAGCGGGGGTGCGGAGACCTCCGCGCACCTCAGCATGGTCGACGACATCGTCGGTGTGCTCGACATCGTCGCCGACTCCCCCATGCTGCAGGTCCGCGCCGAGGGCGCCCCGGTGACGGCCTCGCTCACCGCGACCGTCGCCCAGGGCCCGCTGCTGTCCGAGGAGGGGACGCTGACCTATCAGCCGGTGCAGATCACCGCGCTCGCCGCGGACCTCGCGGTCTACCGCACGCGGGACGAGGCCGCACGCGCGGGCGTCCTGCGCGTCGGTTCGGTGGAGTCCACGGGCCTGTCGGACCTGAACTCCGGTGCGGTCGCCCCGCACGCCGGCGCGTCCATCGCCGTGGAGGTCGCCGCCGCGGAGCGTCGTACCGCCGCGCTGACCGGCCAGTCCTTCTGGGTGTGCACGGTGAACGCCCCCTTCGCGTTCACGGTCGTGGTGCCCGCGGGGGAGGAGGACGATCTGCCGGTCGGCACGATCCTCTCCGGCAACGTCCAGTTCACGACCACCGCCGTGGACCCGGCGTCCTGCTCCTCTGGCGGATGCGGCTGCGGGTCAGGAGGCTGCGGAGGATCCTGTGGCTAGAAGCATCTCCAAGGCGCTCGCCGGGGTGGTGGTCGTGGGAGCCCTGTCGTGGCTGCTGATCAGCACACTCGGCCGCTTGGGCGTGCTCATCACCGTGATCCTGGTGGTGGTCGCCGCCGTCGCCGTGGTCCGTCAGGACTCCGAGCGCGAGATCGCCGCGCTGAAACGCTCGATCGACCTCTCCGCCACCGACATCGCCACGATCCTGGACGACTGGGACGAGTTCCGGTTCTCCAACGACCCCGCACGGGTCCGCGACCGGCAGCTGCACCGCCCCGAACTGTGCGCGGCACGGTCCGAGGTCTCCAGCGTGGCACGGTTCCACGCCGCGGCCGCGTCGTGCGAACGTTTCCTGCGCCACCTGCCGGAGCAGACGACGTCACTGTCCACCGTGGCAACCCTGACCGAGCTGCTGCACGAGACCGACCAGCGCGCGCTCAGCCTGCAACGGCTGTGGGAGCGCGCCCGTCAGGACTCGGTGCATTCCCGGTACTGACGGGGTTACCCCGGATAACCCTAGCCGCGCTCCACGGTGACCGAGGTGGTGAACACCAGCCGCGAGGGCCCGCGCAGCACCGCGGGCACCTGGTTGCCCTCTGCGTCCTGCCCCACCGTCACCGCGACCTCCCCGCCGGGGATGACCACGCGCACCGTCCGTGACCACGCACCGTCCTCACCCGACCGATCTGCAGCGTCCACAGCAGCCACGGCGGCCACAGCGGCGGCCACCGTCCCGGTGCCGCAGGACAGCGTCTCCCCCACACCCCGTTCGTGCACGCGCATGTGCACCGTGTCGTCCTGCAACGCGGTGACCAGCTCCAGGTTCACCCCGTCGGGGAAGACACCCTCGTCGTAGCCGGGTGCCTGGTCGACCGGCAGCGCGGCCAGCGCGTCCGGCGTCAGCCCGGGCACCACGCACGCCAGGTGCGGGTTGCCCATGTCCACGCCGACACCCTCGTAGGACGCCCCGGCGAGCGTGGCGCTGGAACGCCCGGTCACCCGCGGCACCCCCATGTCCACGCTGACCTCGGCGTCGGTGTCGTCCACCGAATGGATTCGCACGTCGCGGCGTCCGGCCCGCGTGCCGACCGGCACGGTGCCGTCGGCCGAGCGGTCGTCCTCGCCGACCAGCGACAACGCGCTCAGGGCGTGGGCGAACACCCGCACACCGTTGCCGCACATCTCCGCCACCGAACCGTCGGCGTTGCGGTAGTCCATGAACCAGTCGCCGTCGCGCACCCCCTCGGGACGCTGCTCCAACACCCCGGCGGCCAGCAGCGCACCGGTGGTGGCGATGCGGATCACCCCGTCCGCCCCGATGCCGCGGTGACGGTCGGCGAGCGACTGCACGAGCTCCTCGCTGAGGTCCACCGTCGCCTCCGGGTCCGGGACCAGGATGAAGTCATTGCCGGTGCCGTGACCCTTGATTAACTCGATCTGCCTGCGCTCAACCATGCCGCAGAGTCTAGTCGCCGTAGCACTCGGCCACGATCTACCGCATGAACTACCGCACGATCTCGTGCACGACCTGGCGGGTGACGTCCGGGTCGGCAGCGTCGAACCAGCGGATACGCGGGTCCCGCTTGAACCAGGCCCGCTGCCGCCGGGCGTAACGGCGCGTCCCGCTCACCGTGCGCTCCACGGCCTCGTCCAACGTGAGTTCGCCGGCGAGGTGGTCGAGCACCTGCGCGTAGCCGATCGCCTTACCCGCGGTGGAGTCACGCACCAGGCCCTGCGCCACCAGGCCACGGACCTCGTCGACGAGCCCGAGGTCGAACATCTGGTGGACGCGCGTCTCCAGACGGGGGTTCAGCCAGTCCGCCTGCGCGGCCAGACCGATGATCACCGTGTCCCAGCGCGTCGGCCGGTCACTCGGCGGCAGGGACGCGGCGAAGGGGCGCCCGGTGAGTTCGATGACCTCCAGGGCCCGCACGGTACGCCGGGAGTCCCGTGCCTCGATCGTGTCCGCGGCCTGCGGGTCCTTCTCCGCGAGCTGACCGTGCAACGACTCAACCCCCACCCGGTCGAGTTCACGCTCCCACCGGGCACGCACCGCCGCATCGGTGGGCGGGAGCTCCCACTCGTCCAGGAGTGCCTGCAGGTACATCATCGACCCACCGACGATCACCGGGACCCGTCCCCGGGCGGCCACGTCCTCGACGTCGGCGATGGCGGCGTCGCGGTAGCGCGCGACCGAGGCGGTCTCGGTGACGTCCAGGACGTCGAACTGGTGGTGCGGGATCCCCCGTCGTTGCTCCGGCGGCAGCTTCGCCGTGCCGATGTCCATGCCGCGGTAGAGCTGCATGGAGTCGATGTTGACGACCTCCCCGTCGACGGCCTCCGCCAGCGCCAACGCCGTCTCCGACTTCCCCGACCCGGTGGGCCCCACGATCGCCACCGGGCGGGGGCGTGGTTGTGCTGCACTCATGTCGGAGCAGTCTACGGCGGGTCTGCCATAATGTCAGGTAGCCCACTCCACCGACCGAAGGACCCCCGATGAACGTCCCCAAGCCCGGACCCAAGCCAGGTGCCCGGCCCGGTGCCACGCCCGGACCCAAGCCAGGTGCCCGGCCCGGCGCCGCCTCTGCCGGCACCACCGTCGCCCCGTCCACGAAGGACGCCGCGGCGCACGGACGCATCGACGACGACGGGGTCGTGTGGCTGACGGTGGACGGCGCGGAGCGCCGTATCGGCGAGTGGAAGGCCGGCAGCGTCGAGGAGGGACTTGCCCACTACGCCCGCCGCTTCGCCGACCTCGCCACCGAGGTGGAGGTCCTCGCCGCGCGTCTGGGCACCCACCCGGAGGAGTTCGCCCGCGTGCGTACCGACGCGACCCGCCTGCAGGACGGCCTGGCCGACGCCGGTGTCCTGGGGGACCTCGCGCGGCTGGACCGTCGACTCACCGAGATCGTCACCACCGCCGGCCAGGTGGAGGAACGCCTGGCCGAGCGTCGCGGGGAACTCGTCGCCGAGGCCGAGCGCATCGCCGCCGACGGCGAGGACTGGAAGGCCGACGGCGACCGGCTGCGCGCCATCGGCGACCAGTGGAACGCCGCCGGCGGTGACAGGGCCGCCGACAAGGCCCTGGCCAGCCGGCTGCGCGCGGCCCGCGGGACGTTCAAGGAACGCCGCGACGGCCACTTCGCCGACCTCGACCGCCAGCGCGACAGCGTCCGGCGTCGCAAGGAGGACCTGGTCAAACGCGCCGAGGCACTGCAGAACTCCACGGACTGGAACGAGACCGCCCGGGCCTACCGCGACCTGATGGCCGAATGGAAGGCCGCCGGACGTGCCCGCCGCGCCGACGACGACCGGCTGTGGGCCCGGTTCCGCGGCGCGCAGGACGTCTTCTTCGGCGCCCGCGACGAGGACAACCGCCGCAAGGACGAGCAGTTCGCCGGCAACGCCGAAACCAAGCAGGCCCTCCTCGACGAGTACGACGGCCGCATCGACCCGCAGGTTGACCTCGACCGGGCCCGCGAAGTGCTGCGCGAGCTGCAGGAGAAGTGGGACGAGGTCGGCTACGTGCCGCGCGACCGGGTCAAGGAGTTCGACGAGAAGCTCGGTGCCCTGGAGTCCCGCGTCAGTGACTTCGCCGAGCGTCAGTGGCGCCAGACCGACCCCGAGGCCGAGGCACGCGTGGCCCAGTTCCAGGCCCGGGTCGACCAGCTCACCGCGGACGCCGAGGCCGCCGAGAAGGCCGGACGCCACAAGAAGGCCGAGGACCTGCGCGGCCAGGCCGAGCAGTGGCGCTCGTGGGCGGCGACCGCGGCAGAGGCCGCCGCCGACTCCGGACAGGACTAGGCACAGCTCCTGCCCGGTTCCCGTGGGACGGGTCTCCCCCACGCACGCAGCAACCCCGGAGGTCGGTCACACCGACCTCCGGGGTTGCTCGCTGGTTGGGGCTAGTCTTCGGTGTCCCCGGTGTCCTTGGCCACGTCGTGGCGTTGACGCCTGGCGCGGACCTTGTCGCGTCGGTCGTCGACGACCTCGGCCTCCTGCTGGGGCTCCAGGCCGGTGCGCAGCACGAGCTGGGCCGCCCGCGACTCCTCGTCACGCCCGGCCTCCTCACGGCGGCGGGCGGCGATGGCCTTCTGCACCGCACCACGGCGCAGCAACCGGCTCGACAGGGTGATGAAGATGAGCACCATCGCGATGAACCCGAGGATCAGACCGATCCCGGGGCCGTCGCCCGGCTCTGTCGGCGGACGGGACTGCCGCATCCCGATCGCCAGGACACCGTAGACCCAGCCGATACCGGTCAGCGTCCAGTTCACCCAGGTGACCAGCGCGGAGCGGGAGATCACCGTACCCAGGGTCAGCAGCACACCACCGACGAGCGCGAGCCAGGCGTAGACCCGCTCCGGCAGCGTGGTGACGAACGTCTGCGCCAGGTCGGAGAACAGCAGCACGTCGTAACCGTGGACCTCCCCGGAGTGCGGGAGGAAGAGCGAGACGAGGACGACCACCGCCCCGAACACCAGCACCGGCAGCGACGACCCCAGCACGATGGTTCCGGACGCGCGACGCTCCGCCACGGCGAGATCTCCGCCGGCGCTGCGCTCCAGCTCCTCGACGTGCTTGTTGAGGGCCTCCACGCGGCGCTTGTTCAGCGCCTCGCGGCTCTCCGGCTCCTGGGCCCTCTTCACTCCGTCAGTCTTCCTACTCACAACCGCAGCCTCCGTCCTGAACTCCCGATGTCGCCGGAGCGGCGGGTGCCGACGGCCTTCCGATCCCCGGCAGGCCGAGGCCGACGCCGGCTCCCGCCTGCCCGACCGGGCCCGTGGTGGGCACGGAACCGGCCTCCGCCATGTCCCCCGCCTTCGTCCGACGGTGCGAGTGCACACCGGAGTCGGCGATGAGGAAGTGCGGTGCCGAGGAGGTCACGGTGACCTCCACGACGTCCCCGGGACGCACGGCCTCGTCGCCCGGGGCGAAGTGGACGAGCCGCCCGTCGCGGGAGCGTCCGGACATGCGCTGCGTGCGGGCGTTCTTGCGTCCCCCACCGTCCTGCACGAGCAATTCGACGCGCCGGCCGACCTGGGCGGCGTTGTCCTCGCCGCTGATGCGCTCCTGGAGCCGTTCGAGACGCTCGTAGCGGTCCTGCACCACCGACTTGGGGATCTGGTCGGACAGGGACGCCGCCGGCGTCCCCGGGCGCGGGGAGTACTGGAAGGTGTAGGCGCTGGTGAAGCGGGACTCCTCGACGACCCGCAGGGTCTCCTGGAAGTCCTCCTCGGTCTCACCGGGGAAACCGACGATGAGGTCGGTGGTGATCGCCGCGTCCGGCATGCGCTCACGGACCTTGTCGAGGATGCCGAGGAACTTCTTCGAGCGGTAGGACCGGCGCATGGCCTTGAGGATCCGGTCGGAGCCCGACTGCAGCGGCATGTGCAGCTGCGGGCAGACCACCGGGGTCTCGACCATCGCGTCGATGACGTCGTCGGTGAACTCCGCCGGGTGGGGGCTGGTGAAGCGCAGACGCTCGAGGCCCTCGATCTCACCGCAGGCGCGCAGCAGCTTCGAGAAGGCGCTGCGGTCACGTTCGACGGAGGGGTCGGAGAAGTTCACCCCGTAGGCGTTGACGTTCTGCCCGAGCAGCGTGACCTCGGTGACACCCTGGGCGACCAGGGCCTCGACCTCCGCCAGGACGTCGCCCGGGCGACGGTCCTGCTCCGCACCGCGCAGCGAGGGCACGATGCAGAACGTGCAGGTGTTGTTGCAGCCCACCGACACACTCACCCAGCCGGCGTAGGTCGACTCACGCTTGGCCGGCAGCACGGAGGGGAACTGTTCCAGCGAGTCGACGATCTCCACCTCGGCGCGCCGGTTGTGCTCGCTGCGCGACAGCAGGGTGGGCAGCGACCCCATGTTGTGCGTACCGAAGACCACGTCCACCCACGGGGCCTTGTCGACGACGGTCTGCTTGTCCTTCTGCGCCATGCAGCCGCCGACCGCGATCTGCATGCCCGGATGGCCGTCCTTGACCTCCTTGAGCTGGCCGAGCGTGCCGTAGAGCCGGTTGTCGGCGTTCTCCCGGACCGCGCAGGTGTTGAACACCACGACGTCCGGCGTCGAGCCACCACGCACCGGCACGTAGCCGGAGTCCTCGAGCAGTCCGGAGAGTCGCTCCGAGTCGTGGACGTTCATCTGGCAACCGAAGGTGCGGACCTCGTACGTTCGGTTGTTCCGGTTGTCAGGCCGGGTCATTTCTGCAGTACTACGGGATTCAACCACGGTCCCCGAGTGTAGTGCAGCACCCCCGCCAGGCCCTAAGAACACCCGCGTCAACGGCCCGGGAACTGCACATTCGCCGGTATTAACGGAATCGTAACGTGATACAAGCCTCAGCGGGTTCCCCGTCATGGCGCAACTAACACTAGACTTCTCGCATGACAGTTCAAGAGAATGCATCGAGCATGATCACCCTCACCGGGGTGAACAAGTATTTCGGAGACTTCCAGGCCCTGAAGGACATCAACCTGGACATCCCCTCAGGCCAGGTCGTGGTGGTGCTGGGGCCGTCCGGTTCCGGCAAGTCGACCCTGTGCCGGACGATCAACCGGTTGGAGACCATCGACACCGGGGAGATCCGGATCGACGGCGAACTCCTCCCCGAGGAGGGTAAGGACCTGGCCCGGCTGCGTTCCGAGGTCGGCATGGTCTTCCAGTCCTTCAACCTGTTCAGCCACATGACGATCCGCGACAACGTCACCCTGGCACCGGTGAAGGTGCGAAAGACCTCCAAGTCAGACGCATCGAAGGCCGCCGACCGCCTCCTGGACCGCGTCGGCATCGCCGTGCAGGCCGACAAGTACCCCGCCCAGCTCTCCGGCGGGCAGCAGCAGCGCGTGGCCATCGCCCGCGCCCTGGCGATGGAGCCGAAGGTCATGCTCTTCGATGAGCCGACCTCCGCCCTGGACCCCGAGATGATCAACGAGGTCCTCGACGTGATGGCCGGCCTCGCCGCCGAGGGCATGACCATGGTCGTGGTCACCCACGAGATGGGCTTCGCCCGCCGCGCCGCCGACCGGATCCTGTTCATGGCCGACGGCGCCATCGTCGAGGACACCGACCCGGAGACCTTCTTCACCAATCCCGAGTCCGACCGGGCCAAGGACTTCCTGGCGAAGATCGTCGGGCACTAGGGAGGGGAGGAAGATGAAAACCGAGAACAGAAAACCCCGGTCGGTCGCCCCGCGGCGGGCCGGCCTGCTGCGACGGGTCACCGCCGCGGTCCTCGTCGTCGCCGGTGCCGCCACCATGACCTCCTGCGGGAGCTCCGAGCCGCGTTCCCTGCTTGACGACATCGAGAACGGCAGCGTGACCCTGGGCACCAAGTTCGACCAGCCCGGACTCGGCGAGCGCACGCCGGACAAGGAGTTCGTCGGCATGGACGTCGACGTCTCCCGCTACGTCGTCGAGTTCATCGCCGACAAGAACGGGTGGGACGTCCCCGAGATGGAGTGGCGCGAGACGCCGTCCTCCCAGCGCGAGACCCTGATCAACAACGGCGAGGTCAACATGATCGCCGCCACCTACTCCATCAACGCCGGACGCCTCGCCGCCGTCGACTTCGCCGGCCCCTACATGGTCACCCACCAGGGCCTGCTGATCGAGGCCGAGACCGGCATCACCGGACTGGAGGACGTCAAGGACGGCATGCGGCTGTGCTCGGTCTCCGGCTCCACCCCCGCGCAGAAGGTCAAGGAGGCCCTGCCCGGTGTGCAGCTCCAGGAGTTCGACACCTACGCCGCCTGCGCCGAGGGTGTGAAGCAGGGCGTGGTGGACGCCCTGACGACCGACGCGACGATCCTCGCCGGCTTCGCCCAGCGCTACAAGGAGCGCTACGACGACGACTTCCGCGTGATCCAGCTGCAGAACCCGGACGGCTCCTTCTGGACCGACGAGCACTACGGCATCGGCCTGCCCAAGGGCGACGGCGCCGACCGCGAGGCGGTCAACGAGGCCCTGGAGGAGATGTACGACTCCGGCGCCTTCGACCAGATCGTCAAGGACAACCTGGGCGAGGACTTCGAGATCGGGTCGAAGCCCGACATCGGCGACCTCTCGTTCACCGAAGACTAGAACCACACCTGAAAGGAAGGGAGGTACCGACATGAATCCCGATCTCTGGGCCGAGATGGGCCCACAACTGTTGTCCGTCTTCTGGATGACGATCAAACTCGCGTTCTGGTCTGCCATCGGTGCGTTGATCCTGGGAACGATCCTCACCGCGATGAGGGTCTGCCCGGTCGGCATCCTGCGTACGGTCGCCACGGTCTACATCAACACCGTGCGAAACACCCCGCTCACACTGATCGCACTGATCATGTCGCTGGGGCTCTACTACCAGCTGAACCTGCTGCTGGCCTCGAACTCCAGCCCCAACTTCATCGAACAACAGAACTTCCGCCTGGCGGTCCTGGCGTTCATCCTCTACACCTCGACCTTCGTGGCCGAGTCGCTGCGTTCCGGCATCAACACCGTGCCCTTCGGCCAGGCCGAGGCGGCGCGCTCCCTGGGGCTGAGCTTCACCCAGAACTTCCGGCACGTCGTGCTGCCCCAGGCCTTCCGCGGGGCCATCGTCCCGCTGGGCAACACGTTGATCGCCCTGATCAAGAACACGACCATCGCGTCGGTCATCGGCGTGGGTGAAGCCTCACTGCTGATGAAGACCATGACGGAGAACTACGCCAGTGACCTGTTCATCATCGCCGGCATCATTGCCGCCGGCTTCATCGTCCTCACCCTCCCGACCGGCCTGTTCTTCGGCTGGGCCGGCAAGCGTTGGGCGGTGAAGCGCTGATGTCCACACGTGCAACAGTCCTCTACGACGCCCCCGGCCCCAAGGCGGTCCGGTTCAACCGGGTGCTCACGGTCGTCACCGTGGTCCTCCTGCTGCTGATCCTGGCCTTCGTGCTGGTGAAGCTCAATGACGGCGGACAGCTCGACAAGGCCAAGTGGGAGATCTTCTTCTACGGCAACACCTGGACGACCTACATCCTGCCGGGTCTGTTCTGGACCTTCGCCTCGGCGATCCTCTCGATCGTCCTGTCCCTGGTCTTCGGCGCGGTGTTCGGTATCGCCCGACTGTCCACGATCGCCCCGGTGCGCTGGTTCGCCGGTGTGGTGGTCGAGTTCTTCCGCTCGATCCCGGTGCTCGTGCTGATGATCTTCACCTACGCCTTCTTCGGCCACTACGCCGTCTTCCCGTCGACCTACCTGGGCTTCGCGGCCGTCGTGACTTCGCTGACCCTGTACAACGGGTCGGTGATCGCCGAGATCCTGCGTTCCGGCATCGAGTCGCTGCCCAAGGGCCAGTCCGAGGCGGCCTCCGCGCTGGGCCTGTCTTGGGGTCAGATGATGCGCAAGATCCTGCTCCCCCAGGCGGTGGCGGCCATGCTGCCGGCGATCGTCTCGCAGATGGTCATCGCACTGAAGGACTCCGCGCTTGGTTACGGCGTGAACTTCGTCGAGGTCGTGCGTTCCGGCCGTCAGCTCGGTGAGTTCTACGGCGCGATGCTCCCGGCACTGCTCGTGGTGGCGGCGATCATGATCATCATCAACTTCGGGCTCTCGAAGTTGGCCGAGCGCATGGAGCAGCAGCTGCGTGCCGGTCGCGCCCGCCGCAACATCGCGGCCAAGGTCCCCCACCAGAAGGACCAGGGGCTCGAGACCAAGGACTCGGTGAATGTCGACTGGCATGCCGAAGGTCACAAGGACCTGAGGTCGACCACCGACTAGCGGTCCTCTCCCCCGAGTTCCTCGATCCTCAGGTCGAGGGCACGGCGGGCCCGGGTGAGGCTCCTGCCCTCCGGGAATCCCCGCCTGGCGGCCACCCCGACGATTCGTCGCAGGTGTCGCTCGTAGTCCCGACGGTCGGCGGGCACCGTGGTCACGGTGCCCGCCTTCTTCGTCACCAGGTTGTCGAGGATGGCCTCCTGGTCGGCTTCGTCGACCTGTGACAGCGCTTCCTCGATGAGGTGGCCTGCCACGCCTTTCGTCACGAGTTCGCGGCGCAGCACGCTGACGGACTTGCGCTGGTTGTGCTGACGCTGGCGTACCCACTCGTTGGCGAAGCGGGCGTCGTCGACCATGCCGTTGGCGATGCACCGCTCGACGACGAGCTCCACCAGGTCGGGGTCGACGGTCTCCCCGTCCGCGCCCGAGGTCTCGGCGAGGCGTCCCCTGAGTTCGGAGACCGAGCGGTCACGGTGGCTGATCAGCCGGGTGGCCTTCGACTTCAGCGGTGCGAGACGCTCCTCGAGACTCTCGTCGATGATCTCCTCACCGGTCTCGCCACGCTGCACCGCGGCGATGGCAGCCTGCAGCTGCTCGATCCGGTCGGACGCGCTGGAGTCGGACGTGCTGGAGTCGGACGCAGACACCGGAGTACTCCCGTCTAGTCGTCTTCCTCGTCATCGAACGTGGGGACCACGCTGATCGGCACGTTGTCCGGGTCCTCGATGCCCGGGACGTCCATGGCGGCGGACTCCGTCTCCGCCTCGGGGGCCTCGGTACCCTTGGCTGCGGCGTAGGGGCCGACCTGGAGGGTACGCATGATGCCGTCCTCGATCTCGGAGGACAGGTCCGGGTTGGCCTTGAGGAACTCGCGGGCCTTCTCCTTGCCCTGGCCCAGCTGGTCGCCCTTGTAGGTGTACCAGGAGCCCGACTTCTTCACGAGCCCGTTGTCCACGCCCAGGTCGATGATCGAGCCCTCTCGCGAGACACCCTCACCGTAGAGGATGTCGAACTCGGCGATCTTGAACGGCGGGGAGACCTTGTTCTTCACGATCTTCATCTTGGTGCGGTTACCCACCGCGTCCTGCCCGTCCTTCAACGTCTGGATACGGCGCACGTCACAGCGCACCGAGGCGTAGAACTTCAGGGCCTTACCACCGGTGGTGGTCTCCGGGGAGCCGAACATCACGCCGATCTTCTCGCGCAGCTGGTTGATGAAGATGGCGGTCGTGCTCGTCTGGTGCAGTGCACCGGTCATCTTGCGCAGCGCCTGGCTCATCAGCCGGGCCTGCAGACCGACGTGGCTGTCACCCATGTCGCCGTCGATCTCGGCCTTCGGGGTCAGCGCGGCCACGGAGTCGACGACGATGATGTCGATGGCGCCGGAACGCACGAGCATGTCGGCGATCTCGAGGGCCTGCTCACCGGTGTCCGGCTGCGAGACCAGGAGGTTGTCCGTGTCCACGCCCAGCTTCTTCGCGTAGTCCGGGTCCAGGGCGTGCTCGGCGTCGACGAAGGCGGCGATGCCGCCGGCCTTCTGCGCCTCGGCGATGGCGTGCAGCGCCACGGTCGTCTTACCCGAGGACTCCGGGCCGTAGATCTCGACGACACGTCCACGCGGGAAACCGCCGAGGCCCAGAGCCACGTTGATCGCGATGTTTCCCGAGGAGATCACCTGGATCGGGGGACGGTTGTCGTCGCCGAGACGCATCACCGCGCCCTTGCCGAAGTCCTTCTCGATCTGCGACATCGCCAGGTCGAGTGCCTTCTGGCGGTCAGCACCTGCGTTGCCGTTCCCGCTCTTCTTCTTGGTGGCCATGTGCCCTCATTTCCGTTCTCGTTCTCGGCGCTGCCGGTGTGCAGCGCCCCGTGGACCTCACCCTGAGACCTCTACCGGTACAGAAGTCCCCGTACAGGAGAGACTCGCCAGGCACCTCCCGGGGTTCCCTGGGGAGGCCGTCGGCGTCACTGACTATTTCTACCGCACCGAGTGGACACTACAGACAATACACGAACCTGTGTTCGAGAGAAGTCGACACGCCCCGACATTGCGGTGGCCCACCCCTCCCCGCACACAGGTGCCGTCACAGGTCCTCACCGAGCCGACGCTCGGAGGGGACCTCGAAGTCGTCGCACAGCGACAGCCAGACCTCCCTGAGATCGTGCCCCTGTTCGATCAGTTCGGCGGGCGTCTCCCCGAGCCCCGCGAGGACGTGGCTCCCGGCGATCCAGCTACCGAACGAGTCGCCGAACTCTCCCTGGACCAACCGGTCGAACTCCGTACGTCGCATGGCCCATACGCTAACAGACGCACCCGTCCCACCCCGGTCTTGAACGGCGTACAAGCCACGGGCTAGAGTTCTTCACATGGCGAACTCATCAACCCGCCCGGCCGACACCGCCGACTCGGCCGATTCAGCCGCCCCGAACAATCGGGGCGGTCGACGGTCCACGGCCACCGACATCGCCCTGATGGCGACCTTCGCCGCCCTGATCATCGTGCTCGGCGCGGTGACGATCCCGGTCGGCTCCCTCGGTGTCCCGATCGTGCTGCAGAACATGGGCGTCGCCCTGACGGCGATGATCCTCGGCTGGAAGCGCGGCGGCCTCGCCGTGCTGCTCTTCATCTCCGTCGGCTTCCTCGGCGTGCCGAACATGGCCGGCTGGAAGCCCGCGTTGGCCGCCGTCGCCGGCCCCACGGTGGGCTACATCGTCGGTTACGTCGTCTCCGCCGTCGTCATCGGCGCCATCGCCCAGCTCGCACCGCGTCGCCATGCCGCACGCGTCGGTGTCTTCATCGTCGCCGGACTCGTCGGTGTCTGCGTGCAGTACCTGTGCGGCAGCATCGGCCTGATGCTGCGCGCGGGGATGGACTTCACCGGCGCACTGGTCTCCAACGCACCGTTCATCCCGGGTGACATCGTCAAGATGGTGGTCGCGGCCCTCATCGCCGCCGCCGTCCTGCGGGCCGTCCCCGACCTCGCACCGTCCGCACGCCGACGGGACAGGTCCGGGGCCGCCGCATGACCGTCACCTACGACAGGGCCGGCGTCGTCGTCGACGGATCCACGCTCCTGCACCCGGTGACCCTGGATCTCACCGAGCAACGTGTCAGCGTCATCGGCGCCAACGGCTCCGGCAAGTCGACCCTGATCAGGATGATCAACGGCCTGACCCCCGCCACCTCCGGGACGGTGGAGGTCGACGGCGTCCCCGTCGGACGCCGCGGGCGCAAGGTACGCGGTGCCGTGGGTTTCCTCTTCTCCGACCCCGACAACCAGATCATCATGCCCAGCGTGGCCGAGGACGTCGCCTTCTCACTGCGCGGTTCCGGGTTGTCCCGTACGCAGATCGCCGAACGGGTCGCCGAGTCCCTGCGTGCGGTGGGGCTGGAGGGCAAGGACGAGCAGTCCCCGCACCTGCTGTCCGGCGGCGAGAAGCAGATGCTCGCGCTCGCCTCGATCACCGCACTGTCGCCACAGGTCGTCGTCGCCGACGAGCCGTCCTGCCTGCTCGACCTGGTCAACCGCAACCGGTTGCGCCGCACCCTGGACTCCCTGGAGCAGCAGGTCATCACCGTCACCCATGACCTGGAGCTCGCCGCCGACGCCGAGCGGACGATCTGCGTCGACGACGGCAGGATCGTCGACGACGGTGCCCCGGACGACGTGATCGCCGCCTACGTCCGCCGGATGTCGGAGGTGGGCTGCCGGTGATCAGCCCCTCCCGTGTGCCCCTCGGCGTCTACTCGCCGGGGACGTCCCCGGTCCACCGCGCAGCGCCCGGGGTGAAGCTGGCCGTGCTCAGCGTCTTCCTCGTGGCCTCCGCCGTGCTGGTCGACTCCTGGGTAGGGGGAACTGTCTGCATCGCCCTGGTCCTCCTCGTGGCACTCATCGCCCGCATCCCCCCACGGCTGCTGGTACGTCAGCTCAGCGGCGCACTGCCGTTACTGGTGTTCCTCGGGTTGATGCTGTGGTGGCGCACCGACGTCCAGCAGGCGGCGACCATGGTCACCGTCCTGTTCTCCGCCGTCGGCGGGGCGGTGGTGCTCACCCTCACCACCCGGGTGTCGGAGATGATGGCCACCTTCGAGCGGATGCTCGCCCCCTTCGCCCGGTTCGGCGTCCCGGTCGACCAGGTGAGCCTGGCGCTCACCCTCACGCTGCGACTGATCCCTCTGCAGGTCCAGGCGGTCAACGACGTGCTGGACGCCCGGCGTGCCCGAGGGTCACGCTCCGCAGCGGTGTCGCTGACCGCCTTCGGCGTGCCCGTCGTGGTCAGGACGATCCTGCGTGCCCGTTCCATTGCCGACGCACTGCGTGCGCGCGGCGCGGCGGACTGACGGCCCCCACCACTACGGCGCCGAGATCTCCCCGGCGGCCCGCCGCGGCACCGTCTTGACCTCGACACCACCCATCACGGCGATGCCGCGCACCCGCACCACGGGTGCGTCGGGCGGCAGATCACGTTCGCGTAGTCGGACCGACCTGGACCGAGCGCTGCCGAAGCCACCCATCAACCCGAACCCGTGCTCGACCACCCGGACGTCCTCCGGGACCAGGATCTGCACGCCGCCCATCACCGCGGTGACGGTGACGACGGTCTCCGGGGACTCGAAGACGGCATTCCTCAGGTCAAGCAGCGCGCCTCCCATCACGACGACCACCCGGTGGGCCCGAGCACAGGCCCACTCCCCCTTCTTGTCCACCCCGGACATCACCGCGACCGACCACGCCGAGCCCGGTACCCCGGTGACCCTGGCGTCGCCGGACGTGGCGAGTGCCGACCCCGGCGGACGGACGGGCGAGGCGCCCGCGTTGCGGCGGGACGTGCCCGCGACGACGGCCATCGGATCGACGACGAGGTCGTCGAGCAGTGCGGCGAGGTCCGCGCGCGAACCAACGCTCCACGCGGCCGCGCAACGTTCGTCAAACTCCCCCAGGTCGATCTGCCCGCGGGCGGTTGCCTCGGACAATTCAGCGAGGACGCGCTCCCTGTCCACGGTCGAGGCCCGCAGCGCATGTCCCCCGTCGCCACGGGCCTCCCCGCGTGCCTCCCTACGGGAGCTGTCGTCGGGCGGGGTCACCATGTGACGAAGCCTACTCCCCCCGGAGCTCGCGCATCTTCTGTGCGACGGCGTCGTTATTCACCGACTGTGCCTGGGTTTGCCCCTGGTTGATCGCCTGCTGCGAGCCCGAGCCGGACACGGCGTTCTGTCCGGAGTTTCCGCCACCCATCTCCGCACGCAGCTGCTCCAGGCGGGAGTGACCGGCCATGTGCACGCCGGCCTGCTCGACCTCTGCCATCCGGCCCTGCACGGAGTTCTCCGCCAGCTCGGCCTGGCCGAGGGCGTTGGAGTAACGGCGTTCGATCTTCTCGCGGACCTGGTCCAGGTTCGGCGAGTCCGCACTGGCGGCCCGGTCCATGGACTGCAGCGAGTCCGCAACCTTCTCCTGCATCTTCGCCTGCTCGAGCTGGCTGAGCAGCTTGGTGCGCTCGGACACCTTCTGCTGCAGCTGCATCGAATTGCGCTCCACGGCCTTCTTGGCCTGGTCCGCCTGCTGCAGCGACTGGTCGTGCAGCTGCTTCATGTCCTCGACCGACTGCTCGGCGGTGACGAGCTGGGCGGCGAAGGCCTCGGCGGCGTTCTCGTACTCCACGGCCTTCTGGTTGTCGCCCTCGGACCGGGCCTTGTCCGACAACGTCAACGCCTGCTTGGTGTTGGACTGGAGCTTCTCGATCTCCGCGAGCTGACGGTTCAGCTTCATCTCCAGCTGACGCTGGTTGCCGATGACGGCCGCCGCCTGCTGCGACAACTGACGGTGCTGGTTCTGCGCCTCACGGATGGCCTGCTCGATCTGCACCTTCGGGTCGGCGTTCTCCTCGATCTTCGAGTCGAACAGCGCCATGAGGTACTTCCAGGCCTTAGAGAACGGGTTTGCCATGAGTCTGAACGTCTCCTTCGGACGGGGCGATGAGGTCGCAGGGTCGGTGCGTGACAGCTAGATGTCAACCACGAAAGTATATCAGCGCGCGGCGGCGGACACCGGCTCGACCGGGGTGGCGGCGGTCAGTTCCGCCGCAGCCGCGTCGAACGCCATCATCGCAGCGGCCTCGATGATCACCTGGGACACCCGGATCCCCAGGGCCACGCACACACTCGCCAACAGCTCCGAGGAGACCTCCTTGCGGCCCCGCTCCAGCTCGGAGAGGTAGCCGGGGCTCACGTTGGCGGCCACGGCCAGTTCCCGCAGCGTGCGGTGGGAGTCCTCACGGAAGCCGCGCAACGTCGCGCCGAGGGCCTCACGCAGGAGGGGTTCGGCGAGCGTCGTGGACACTGCGTCCACGCCCGCCAGGTCGACGTCGGGTCTTTCTTTCTCGAGTACCGAAGTGTGCTTTGCCATTACCGTCTCCAACGGTTGGGGGTCCGTTTTTGTTCCCGCCAAGTCTAGACTACGACGACCGCGGCGTCCTGCCTTCGCGACGAGCCGGACGGGCCGGAGCGTCTCAGAGATCGTCGGCGACCGCGCTGAGCGCGTCCAGTGCGTCCACCGCGTCAATCGCGAGGGAGAGCGCGCGGGACGCGGCGGCGGCGCGCACGTCGCGCCGCGAGGGCCCCGTGGGTCCCGGGGAGCCGAGGTCGGCCTCCGTCAGTGACACGACGTGGTCGATGGCCTCCTCCCCGGCACGAGGGGCGAACCACACTGCCACGTAGACCTCACCGACCGGGTGTCCGTCCTGACTGTCCGGCCCTGCCACGCCCGTCACACCGAGGCCGATGTCGGCACCACAACGGGTGGCCGCGCCGCGGGCGAGCTGCCGGGCGACGTCCGGGTCCACCGGTCCCCTGGCGTCGAGCAATTCCTCATCCACGCCGGCCAGGCTGGCCTTGAGGTCGGTGGCGTAGACCACGAGACCTCCACGCAGCACCGCCGAGGCGCCGGGGATGTCCGCCACCGTCGAGGCGATCGCCCCTGCCGTCAGGGACTCCGCGGTGGCCACCGTGAACCCGGCGGACGTCGCGGCGGTCACCAGTCGACGCGCCAGGATCCCCGGCAGCGCCGAGCCCCCTGCCTCAGGCATGTGCGGCACCTGGGGCACCGTCGGCACCGGCACGGTTACGCGAATCCAGCAGGTACTGCACCCCGGTGACCACAGTCACCAGCACGGCCAGGCCCACGAGCGGGTACGTCAGCCAGTTCGTCCACTCCGGCAGCGGGGCGATCACCATGGCGACCGCGAGCGTCTGCAGGACCGTCTTCAACTTGCCGCCCTTGGAGGCCGGCACGACCTTGCCCCGACGGGCCAGGACCATGCGCCACACCGTGATACCCAGCTCGCGGACCACGATCACCACCGTGACCCACCACCACAGGTCGCCGAGGATGTTCAGCGAGACCATCGCCGAGATCATCAACGCCTTGTCGGCGATGGGGTCGGCGAGCTTGCCGTAGTCGGTGATCACCTCGTAGCGCCGAGCGAGGAACCCGTCCAGCTGGTCGGTCGCCATCAGCACGCAGAAGGCAACCAGGGCCCACCACCGCAGGGCGTGGTCGAGGTCCCGCTCGCCCTGCAACGGCCCTGCCGCGATGAGCAGCCACACGAACACCGGGATCAGGATGATCCGCACGGTGGTCAGGACGTTGGGGAGGTTGAACCGGTGGACGGCGCGACCGAACTGCGACCGCCGCGCACCGGTCATGGTGCCGTGGGGGCCGCGATCGTCACTGTTCTGCATCTCGTGCTGAGTCTCTTGCACCCTTCACATCCTACCCAGTACGGCCGTCGGGGGTAACACCGACGGGGCCCGACATCAGCGGTTGCCAGCGGACTCTACGGAGGTCCCGGAGTCTTCCTCGGTCGCGTCCGCCTCGCCGTCCGCCTCGCCGTCGTCCTTGCCCGCGTCGTGGCGCGACTTCAGCAGGCTGGCGATCACCGTCACGGCCAGGACGCCGACGATAACGATCAGCGACGTCACCGTCTCCACCTCGGGGGCACCCAGCACCGGCTCGCCACCGTTGATGAACGGCAGGCCGTTCTCGTGCAGGGCGTGCAGGATCAGCTTTGCACCGATGAAGGCCAGGATCACGCCCAGGCCGTAGGGCAGGTACACCAGGCGGTCGAGCAGTCCGTCCAGCAGGAAGTACATCTGGCGCAGACCCAGCAACGCGAAGGCGTTGGTGGTGAACACGATGTAGGGCTCCTGGGTGATGCCGTAGATCGCCGGGATGGAGTCCAGTGCGAACATCAGGTCCGTCATGCCGATCGCCACCAGGCAGACCAGCAGGGGCGTCACGGCGAACTTGCCGAGCCGACGCACAAACAGCTTGTCACCGTGGTACTCGTCGGCCACGGGAACGGCCTTGTTCAGCGTCTTTATCAGCTTCATGTCGCTGGGGTCCTTCTCCGGCTTGTCGGAGACCTCGTCGCGGACCACGCTGAACGCCGTCCACAGCAGCCAGATGCCGAAGATGTAGAACACGTCCGACCAGGCGTCGATGGCGGCGGCACCGAAGGCGATGAAGATACCGCGGAAGACCAGCGCCAGGGCGATGCCGATCAGCAGCACCTTCTGCTGGTACTCCCGCGGCACCTTGAACGTGCCCATGATCAGGGCGAAGATGAAGAGGTTGTCCACACTCAACGCCTTCTCCGTGACGTAGCCGGTGAAGAACTCCACCCCGTGGACGTGGGGGTCGCCGGGCTCACCCCAGGTGAACCAGAGGAACACCCCGAAGCAGCAGGCCAGGGCGACGTAGAACAGGCTCCACCAGGCAGATTCCTTGATGGTGGGGGCGTGGGGGGTACGCACGTGGGCGTAGAAGTCGAAGACGAAGAATCCTACGATCACCACGATGGTGATGATCCAGGTGAGGGCGTTAACTTCCATGACGGGTCGAAACCTCCGGTCGGCTAGGTGGACCGGAGGTCTCCCCCACCACCAGCAGTGTCACTCCTGGTGGCCGGCACGACCGGGGACCGATGACGGTCGCCGTGTTGACGATCAGTGCCGTGGGCGGGGTACTCCCCTCCTGACGTCTCAGGACTATACCAGAAGCCCGCCCCGGGGGTCCCTCCCGACGACGCGGGACGAGGAGCCCTAGAACACGCCGGCGGTACCGGACGGGTCGGCGCGCACCACGCGCGGCTCGTCCTGCGCCTGGACCACGGGGATCTCCCCGGTGGGGTCGCTGTCCTGGTCCGGGTAGCCGCCCGGGGTGTCACCGGCCGGCGCACTGCCGGCACTGCCGGCGGCGGCGGTATCGGCGGTGGGGACGGCGGCGTAGTCATCCTGCGCGTAGTCGTCCTCGCCGTACTCGTCGCCCCAGGCATCGGCCTCGCCCTGGGCGTCCTTCGGAGCCTCGGCCGGGTCTGCACCCTTGAGCATCCAGACGATGGTGTCCAGCTCCTCGGGCTTGACCAGCACGTCGCGGGCCTTGGACCCCTCGGACGGGCCGACGACCCCGTGGGTCTCCATGAGGTCCATCAGGCGTCCTGCCTTGGCGAAGCCGATGCGCAGCTTGCGCTGCAGCATCGAGGTCGAGCCGAACTGACTGGTGACCACGAGCTCCACGGCCTGCAGCAGGTCCTCCAGGTCGTTGCCGATGTCCGGATCGATGTCCTTCTTCGCCTCAGCGGCCTTGTCCTCGGTGACGCCGTCGGTGTAGTCGGGCTCGGCCTGGTCCTTGGCCGCGTCGACCACGGCCTGGACCTCCTCATCGGTGACGAACGCGCCCTGCATGCGCAGCGGCTTGCCCGCACCCTGCGGGATGAACAGCCCGTCGCCCATGCCGATGAGCTTCTCCGCACCACCCTGGTCCAGGATCACGCGGGAGTCGGTGAGCGACGACGTCGCGAAGGCCAGGCGGGAGGGCACGTTGGTCTTGATCAGGCCGGTGACCACGTCCACGGAGGGACGCTGCGTGGCGAGCACCAGGTGGATGCCCGCGGCACGGGCCTTCTGGGTGATGCGCACGATCGCGTCCTCGATCTCCTTGGGCGCGGTCATCATCAGGTCGGCGAGCTCGTCGACGACGCAGACGATGTACGGGTACGGGTGGTACTCGCGCTCGGAGCCGGCGGGCGTGGTGATCTCACCGGACTTCACCTTGCGGTTGAAGTCCTTGATGTGGCGCACGCGCGTGGACTTCATGTCCATGTAGCGCTGCTCCATCTCCTCGACCAGCCAGGTCAGGGCGGCGGCGGCCTTCTTCGGCTGCGTGATGATCGGGGTCACCAGGTGCGGGATGCCCTCGTAGGGGGTCAGCTCCACCATCTTCGGGTCGATGAGGATCAGGCGCACGTCCTCCGGTGTCGCGCGCGTCAGTACGGACACCAGCAGGGAGTTGACGAAGGCGGACTTACCGGAACCGGTGGAACCGGCGACGAGCAGGTGCGGCATCTTCTGGATCGAGTGCGCCACGAAGGTGCCCTCGATGTCCTTGCCCAGCCCGATGAGCATCGGGTCGGGGTCGTCGTGGACGTTGGGGGCGTTGAGCACGTCGCCGAGGCGGACCATCTCGCGGTCGCTGTTGGGCACCTCGATACCCACGGCGGACTTGCCGGGGATCGGGGTGAGCAGCCGCACGTTGTCGGTGGCCGCGGCGTAGGCGAGGTTGGACTGCAGATTGGTGATCTTGGAGACCTTCACACCCGGGCCGAGCTCGATCTCGTAGCGGGTCACGGTGGGTCCGCGGGAGAAACCGGTGACCTGGGCGTCGATCTTGAACTCGGCGAAGACCTCGGTGATCGCCTCGATCATCCGGTCGTTGGCCTCGCTGTGGGTCTTGGCGGCCTCACCGGGAACCAGCAGTTCGGTGGACGGCAGGAGGTACTCGGCCGAGGTCACGTCGGCCACGGGCGGGGTCTCCTCGACCCCGGACGTTCCGGACGCACCGGACGCCGCCGACGCGCTCGCGGCGTCCGGGTCGGCGCCGGAGCGCGCGAGGATACGGCGGCGGGTCTCCTCGCGGTCGTCCGCGGCGGACTGCCCGGACGCCGCAGGCGCGGTGCGGGTCGCACCGGCTCCAGCCGCCGCAGCAGCGCCAGCTGCGCCAGCCGCCGCAGCCGCGGGTGCCGCCACCGGCGCCACCGCGGGCACCGAGCTCGCCGGCGCAGGGGTCTTGGGTGCGGGCGTCTTCGCGACGGGGGCAGCAGAAGCTGCGGAGGATGAGTCCTCGCCGAAGAGGTCGTCGTCGATACCCGAGGTCGCGGCCGGGCGCGAGCCACGGGTGGCCGGTGCCGCACCACCGACGGTGGGCGCCTGGAGGTCGTCGTCCTCGACCGGGGCACCCGGGTCCGCCAGCTCCTGCGGGCTCTTGCCCCGGAACACCAGGGTCGCCTGGTCGTCGGAACTGGAGCTGGAGTTGGAGTCCACCGGGTAATTGTCCATCGGCGACGGGCGGCGGGCCGCGCGGGACTCGGCGGACGCAGGGGCGCGTCGCGTCCTGCTCATCGCGGAGGTGGAACGCGGGGCGCGGTCCTGGCGCACGGCGTCGTCGAGTTCGCGGTCGACGGAGGCGTACTCGTCGTAGTCCTCGTCGCCGTAGTCGTCATAGTCCCCCCGGGAACCGGCCCGGCTGCGGGCACGGTAGCCGAGCCAGCCGGCGAGCGAGGACACGAGCTGGCGCACGGTCATGCCGGTGAGCTGCAGGCCGCCGTAGACGATGACCATCAGCAGCAGCGGGACCGCGACGTACTCACTGAAACCCACGGCCATGGGTGTGCCGACGAACTGGCCCACGATGCCGCCGGCGGACGCCCGTCCCTCCACGGTGCCGGGCTGTCCGGCGAGGATGTGGATGATGCCGAGGACTGCCAGCACGATGATTCCGATGCCAGCGCCGAGGCGCAGCCGGGAGTGCTGGGTGGTGTCGACGCCGACCATGAGGATCCAGGCCGTGGCTGCCAGCAGCACCGGGACCAGCAGGGCGGCGGCACCGATGAGGTAGGTCAGCACGAAGTCGATGCCGCCGCCGACGGTGCCGCCGACGCCGAACCAGGACGTCCCGGCGACGATGAGCGCGAGGGCGAGGGCGCCGAGGGCCGGGCCGTCGGCGCCGCCTCCCACGCGTTCGCGCGGCGCGTCGCCGAGCTGGTCCCGGTCGTCGTCCTCGGTCACGTCGCTACCTGCGCCGGACGCCGTCCTGTCGTCCTCCACGTGCCTGTCCACTCCCTTCGGTGCGGTCTTCTTCTTGGTGCCAGCTTTCTTTGTGCCGGACTTCCTCCTGCCGCCGGAGGCCCTGTCGATCACGGTCGTGGGCAGTTCGGCGGCGTCGTGGCCGCCCTGGCCGCCGTCATCGCCGTAGGCGTCGTCCGGGGCGTCGGGCGTCTTCACCGACAACTTGCGTGCGAGCCCACCGATACCGCGGGACATGCCGCCGAACATCGACCCCACCGACGACCCCACGGCGCTGAACGCGCCGCCGGTTCGTTCGAAGTCGGTCGTGTCGTAGGACGGCATCCGTCTGGTCTGCGTCGCGGCGCGCTTGGGTGCGTTGCCGGACGGACGGGTGGAACGCCCAGTGGAGCGCCGGGAGGAGGTCCCGGGAGAGGTACGCGTGCGACTGGTCGTTGACATGCGCGCCAGTTTAGCCCGGCGACCCCACCATTAACAGTCGCAACACGCGTCACATCCGTGACATTTGCCGGGCGACCGACGAAACCCTACTTACAGGCTGACCCGGCGCACGTCCTCCTCATTGCCCTCCACGGTCACGTCACAGGCCTTAATCCTGCCGTAAATCCACAGGAGAAGCTCGCCGGCCTCACCGGTCACGGTCACCCCGGGGGACGTGTTTCCCACGGTCACCGACTCCCCGGCACCGTCGGTACGCACCAGCGTGACCGACACCCCGGAGCTGCGGATCAGCCCGCGTGCCATCTGCGACACCGCGCGCCACAGCGTGTCCCTCGTGCCCGCGGGCAGGTCACGCGGGGTCCACTCCCCTCCCCCACGGCGGGCGTCCTCGTGGTGGACGAAGTTCTCGCCCAGGTTGATGAACCGGTCGCCCAGCCGCATCGGGTTCCACACGGGCGGGCCGTCGCGGTAGAGCTCCACGAGCTCCTCGAAGGGACGCCCCTCGTAGCGGGAGGTCATCGAATCCAGGTGCCCGGACAGCGGCGGCAGGAACATCCCGGCCATCGCGTCCGGACGGTACTCGCGCAGCACCAGGTGCACGGCGAGGTCACGGGTCGCCCACCCCTCGCACAGCGTGGGCTCATCGGGGCCCAGGGACAGCAGAAGGTCCGCCAGGGCCAGGCGTTCATCGTGGGAGACTGTCATGTCTCACGATGCTACGCCGGGTCCGGGCGGACCGTGTGCGGAGTACCGGTTGTACCGGTCGAGCCGGCTCCACCGGACTACAGGGAGGGGACGTGGTCCTCCGGGTCGAGCTCTTCGACGATCTCGCTCGTCATCGGGACCACGGTGGGCACGATGAACGGCTCGCGCTTCCACTTGTCCTTGACGAACTTCGCGACCTTGCGGCGCAGCGTATGCGCCATACGGTACGGGTCGGTCTCGCCGGAGCCGGACTGGTCGAGCATCACGTTGTCGACCAGCTCGGCGACCTGACGCATCATGTCCTTCGACGCGTCGGAGAAGCCGCGGGCCTGGACCTGCGGATCCTCCAGCGGACGGCCGGTGCGGTTGTCCACGACCACGGTCACGGAGATCAGGCCGCCCTCGGACATCGCGGTGCGGTCCTCGAGCTCCTCGGCTCCCACGTCACCCATGGTGACGCCGTCGACGTAGAGGTTGCCGACCTGGATCTGGCCGACCACGGAGGCCTGACCGTTGACCAGGTCGACGACCACGCCGTTCTGCGCGAGCACGGTGTGGTCGCGGGCGACACCCGTGGAGATGGCCAGCTCGCGGTTGGCGCGCAGGTGGCGCCACTCGCCGTGCACCGGCATCGCGTTGCGCGGACGGGCGGCGTTGTACAGGAACAGCAGCTCGCCGGAGTAGCCGTGGCCGGAGGTGTGCACCATGGCGTCCTTGCCGGTGATGACCTCGGCGCCGATCTGCGAGAGCATGTTGATGACGCCGAAGACGGCCTCCTCGTTGCCGGGGACCAGCGACGAGGACAGGACGATCAGGTCGCCCGGACGCACGGTGATCTGCCGGTGCTCGCGACGCGCCATGCGCGACAGCGCGGCCATCGGCTCACCCTGGCTACCGGTAGTGATCAGCACGACCTTGTGCGGTGCCATGCGGGCGGCCTCGTCCATCTGGACGATGGTGCCGCGCGGGGCGGTCAACAGGCCGAGACGCTCGGCGATCTCCATGTTGCGGATCATCGAACGGCCGTTGAAGGCGACCTTGCGGCCGGCGGCGACGGCGGCGTCGACCGCCATCTGCACGCGGGCGACGTTGGACGCGAAGGACGCGATGATCACGCGCTGCTTGGCCTCGGTGACGATACGGCGCAGGTTCGGGCCGATCGCCGCCTCCGACGGCGACACACCGGGGGTGGTCGCGTTGGTGGAGTCGCACAGGAACAGGTCGATGCCCTCGTCGCCGAAGCGCGACAGTGCCGGCAGGTCGGTGGGACGTCCGTCGGCCGGGGTCTGGTCCAGCTTCACGTCACCGGTGTGCACGATCATGCCGGCGCCGGTCTTCAGGGCGACACCGAGGCACTCCGGGATGGAGTGGCCGACGTTGAAGAAGCGGATGTCGAAGGGGCCACGGTTCTCGTGGGAGGTGTCGTCGACCTCGATCAGCTTCGGACGCAGACGGTGCTCCTGGCACTTCGCCGCGATGAGGGCGCAGGTGAACCGCGAGCCGAGGATCGGCAGGTCGGCCTTCTGCTTGAGCAGCCACGGGATCGCACCGATGTGGTCCTCGTGACCGTGGGTGACCACCAGGGCCTCGACGCGGTCCCACTTGTCGTCCAGGTAGGAGAAGTCCGGCAGGATCAGGTCCACGCCCGGCTCACCGGAGGACGGGAAGAGCACGCCGCAGTCGATGATGATGATGCGGTTGTGGTACTCGAAGACGGTCATGTTGCGGCCGATCTCGGAGATACCGCCGAGCGCGATGATGCGCATGCCGTCCTTCGGCGCTGCCGGCGGCTTGGGCAGACGCTGGGTGAGGTCGGCACCCTGCATCGTCTGCACGGTGCCACGGCGGCCGCCGCCCTGGTTTCCACCGTTGTTGCCGCCGTTGTTTCCACCACGGTTGCCACGGTTGCGGTTGTTGCCGCTGTTGTTGTTGCGGTTGCCTCCACCGTTGCCACGGTTGCGGTTGTTGCCGCCACCGTTTCCACCGTTGCCGCCGCCGTTGTTGTTGCCGCCACCGTTGCCGGAGTTGGCGTTGCCGGAGTTGCCACGGCCGCGGGAACGGCGCGAACGGGTGCGGTTGCCGCCACCGTTGTTGTTGCCACCCTGCTCGGCGGAGCCCGCCTGCTCGGTGTTGCCACCCTGCTCGGCGGTGCTGGCCTGCTCGGCCGCTGCGGCCTTGGCCTGGCCACCGTCGTTGAAGGTGGTGCTCACGTCCGCTGCGCTGGTGTCAGCGCTCGGCGGAGCGGCCTTCCGGGTCACCTTGCGTGCCCGGGAACGATTCTCAGTCATGTTGTCCTTAAATTCCTGCGTCACGCAGGTCCTCTGCCAGCCGGTCGTACTCGTCCGGCGTGGGTTCGATGATCGGGAGGCGCGGTGCGCCCACCTCGATTCCTTGAAGTTTGAGTGCCGCCTTGGCGAAAGCCACCCCTCCGAGCCGGGCCTGGGCACGGGTCAGCGGGGTCAGGCGGTTGGCGATCGTCCGGGCGCCGGTGATGTCACCGGCGTCGACGGCGTCGCGGAGTGCGCGCAGCTGCGGGGCCGCGACGTGTCCGATGACGGAAATCACGCCGGTCGCCCCCACGGCGAGCCACGGCACGTTCAACGGGTCATCCCCTGAGTACCACGCCAGGTCCGTCTCCTCCAGCAGCTGCATCGCCGCGGGCAGGTCGCCCTTGGCGTCCTTCACCGCCTGGATGTTGGGGTGGTCGGCGAGTCGACGAATCGTGTCGGACTCGATCGGGACCACGGTGCGGGACGGGATGTCGTAGAGGCAGATAGGGGTGTCCACCGCATCAGCAACCGTGCTGAAGTGCTGGTAGAGCCCTTCCTGACTCGGACGGGAGTAGTACGGGGTGACCACGAGCAGACCGTCCGCGCCAGCGTCGGCGGACGCCTTCGACAGCTCCACGGACTCCGCGGTGCTGTAGGTTCCGCTGCCGGCGACGAGCTTCACGCTGTCGCCGAGTTCGGCACGGACTGCCTTGAGCAGGTCGATCTTCTCCGAGGGGCGGACCGTGGGTGACTCACCCGTGGTGCCGCTCAGAACAAGAGCGTCGCAACCCTGGTCCACCAGGTGTCCCGCCAGGGATACGCCGGCGTCCAGGTCGATGCTGCCGTCCTTCGTGAAGGGCGTCACCATCGCCACAGAGACCGTGCCGAAGATCTCGGCGCCTGTTGTCGCTGTCATACCTGTGCTCATGTCAGCATAGGTTACCGCCCACGGGCCCTGATGTGTACCAGGACCCCCTCCGGCGCGCCGTGGCGCTCAGATGTCGGCCACGTAAGGGCTGGTCGCCATGGTCGTGCCGTCGCGAAGTTCGGTCACCGTGAAATCGTCGAAGATCTCCGGGCTGACCGTCCTGAGCAGCCCCAGGCACTCCACCGCCACCCGGCGGATCTCCGGATCGGCGTGCTCGGCGGCGCGCATGCCGATGAAGTGGCGCCAGGAGCGCATGTTGCCCGTCATCACGAAACGCGTCTCGGTGGCGTTGGGCAGCACCGCACGCGCCGCCTGACGCGCCTGTTTGGCACGCAGCACCGAGTTGGTCTCTCCCGAGGCACGCTCCTCGAGGGCCTCGAGGAGCTCGTCGTAGGCGTCGCGCGCCACGTCGGTGGCGTGCAGCAGCAGCTCGGCGACCTCCGGGTCCTCGGCGATGACGTCGGGCACCACCACCGCGGACTGCTCCTGCGGCACGTAGCGCTGCGAGAGCTGGCTGAAGGAGAAGTGACGGTGGCGCATGATCTCGTGCGCACACGAGCGGGACACCCCACGCAGGTACACCCCCGCCGAGGCGTGCTCCAGCAGGCTCAGGTGCCCGACGTCCAGGATGTGCCGGACGTAGGCGTCGTTCGCCGCGGTGTGCGGGTTCGGACGGTCCCACGTCTCGTAGCAGGCGCGTCCGGCGAACTCCACGAGGTTCGAGGCGTCACCGCCGGTGGGCGACGGCTCCCAGGGCACGTCCTGCGGCGGGGTGAACGTGGTCTGGGAGATCAGGCGTGCGGAGAATTCCGCGCTGGTGGACATCGGTCCTCTGCTCCCCGCCCGCTACTCGGCCGGGACGCCGAGGGTGTCGAGGCCGAGGAACTTCTCCAGCCCGATGGTCAGCCCCGGGGTGGACGGCACCTTGTCCAGGCCCAGCAGCACGCCCGGGACGAAGGACTCACGGTCGTAGGAGTCCTGCTTGATGGTCAGGGTCTGACCGGCCGCACCCAGGATCACCTGTTCGTGGGCGACCATGCCCGTCATACGCACCGCGTGCACCGGCACGCCGTCGACGTCGGCGCCACGGGCACCGTCGAGCTCCTGGTCCGTGGCGTCCGGCTGCGCGCCGAGACCGGCGGCCTGCCGGGCGCGGGCGATGCCCTCGGCGGTGTGCACCGCCGTGCCGGACGGGGCGTCCTTCTTGTTCGGGTGGTGCAGTTCGATGACCTCGGCGGAGTCGAAGTACGGCGCGGCGATCTCCGCCAGCTTCATCGTCAGCACCGCCGAGATGGCGAAGTTCGGTGCCACGAGCACACCGGTGGACGGGTTGTCCGCCAGCCAGCCGCGCAGCGTGTCATAACGCTCCGGGGTCCAGCCGGTGGTGCCGACCACGGCGTGGATGCCGTGGCCCACACAGAACTCCAGGTTGCCCATGACGGCGTCGGGGACCGTGAAGTCGACGACGATCTCGGTGCCGCTGGTGACCAGGGCCTCGAGGTCGTCACCGTGGTCCAGGGCCGCGGAGAGCTCCAGCCCCTCGGTCTTCTCCACGGCGGCGACGACGGCGGTGCCGACCCGTCCGTGTGCTCCGAGAACTCCGACCTTCGTCATGTGCATATCCTCCTGGGTTGTTCGGTGTGTGGCTGGCAGTGGTGTGCCGGGGTGTGCCGGGGTGCCTATTCGGCGTCGACGAGGACCAGGGAGATCTTGCCCCGGTTGTCGATGTCGGCGATCTCGACCTCGAGGGACTGGCCCACGGAGACCTCGTCCTCGACCTTCTCCACCCGGCGGTCGCCGCCGAGGTTGGAGATGTGGACGAGGCCGTCGCGGCCCGGCAGCAGGGAGACGAACGCGCCGAAGGCGGTGGTCTTCACCACGGTGCCCAGGTAGCGGTCGCCGACCTTCGGCAGCTGCGGGTTGGCGATGGAGTTGACCTTGTCCAGCGCTGCCTCGGCGGCCTTGCCGTCGGCGGCGGAGATGAACACGGTGCCGTCGTCCTCGATGGAGATGTTGGCGCCGGTCTCCTCGGTGATCTGGTTGATCGTCTTGCCCTTCGGCCCGATCAGCTCACCGATCTTGTTCTGCGGGATGCTCACGGTGGTGATGCGCGGGGCGAACTCGCTCATCTCCTCCGGGCCGGCGATGGCCTCGCCCATGGTGGACAGGATCTCCAGGCGCGCACCACGTGCCTGCGACAGCGCGGCGACGAGGACGTCGGTGGGGATGCCGTCGACCTTCGTGTCGAGCTGCAGGGCGGTGACGTAGTCGGCGGTGCCGGCGACCTTGAAGTCCATGTCGCCGAAGGCGTCCTCGGCTCCGAGGATGTCGGTCAGGGTCACGTGGGTGTCCTTGCCGTCGACCTCACCGGTGACCAGGCCCATGGCGATACCCGCCACCGGGGCCTTCAGCGGCACGCCGGCGTTGTACAGCGACAGCGTCGAGGCGCAGACCGAGCCCATCGAGGTCGAGCCGTTGGAGCTCAGCGCCTCGGAGACCTGGCGGATGGCGTAGGGGAACTCCTCGCGGGACGGGATCACCGGCAGCAGGGCACGCTCGGCGAGCGCGCCGTGGCCGATCTCGCGGCGCTTCGGCGAGCCGACGCGTCCGGTCTCACCGGTGGAGTACGGCGGGAAGTTGTAGTGGTGGATGTAGCGCTTGGAGTCCACCGGGCTGAGGCTGTCGATGGTCTGCTCCATCTTCAGCATGTCCAGGGTGGTGACACCCAGGATCTGGGTCTCGCCACGCTCGAACAGGGCGGAGCCGTGTGCGCGCGGGACGAGGTCGATCATCACGCCGAGGTCGCGGATGGCGGTCGCGTCGCGGCCGTCGATGCGGAAACCGTCGGTCAGGATGCGGCTGCGCACCAGCTGACGGGTGACCTCGTTGTGGGCGTTGCGGATCTCGGAGGAGCGTCCCTCGAACTGCGGCTCGAGGGCGTCGACGACCTCCGCCATGTCGGCGGAGAGCTGCTCGTCGCGCTCGGCCTTGTCGGCGATGGCCATGATGCCGGCCAGCTTGGTGGCGGACTCGGACTCCACGGCGGCGAAGACGTCCTCGCCGAAGGGCGGGAAGAGCTCGAAGTTGCGGGCCTGGGTGTCGACGGCGTCGGCCAGTGCGGCCTGTGCACCGCACAGCTCCGCGATGAACGGGCGCGCGGCGTCGATACCCTGGGCGACGATGGCCTCGGTCGGTGCCGGGGCACCCTCGGCGACGCGCTCGACGACGTTGTCGGTCGCGCCGGCCTCGACCATCATGATGGCGACGTTCTCGCCCGGGGCGGGCTTGCGGCGGCTGCGGCCCGTACGGACCGGCTCGACGACGCGTCCGGCGACGACGAGCTCGAAGACGGCCTTCTCCTGCTGCTGACGGTTCGGGAAGGCGACCCACTGGCCCTCGGCGTGGTCCTCGTCGACGACGAGAGCCATGCGCACGCCACCGACCGGGCCGGAGACCGGCAGGCCGGAGAGCTGCGTGGAGGCGGAGGCGGCGTTGATGGCGACGACGTCGTACATGTCGTCGGGGTCCAGCGACATGACGGTCACCACGACCTGGACCTCGTTGCGGATGCCCTTGGCGAAGGTCGGACGCAGCGGGCGGTCGATCAGGCGGCAGGCCAGCACGGCCTCGGAGCCGGGGCGACCCTCGCGGCGGAAGAAGCTGCCGGGGATGCGTCCGGCGGCGTACATGCGCTCCTCGACGTCCACCGTCAGCGGGAAGAAGTCGAGGTTCTCCTTCGGCTTCTTCGAGGCGGTGGTGGTCGACAGCATCATGGTGTCGTCGTCGAGGTATGCGGTGACCGCACCGTCGGCCTGACGGGCCAGCAGCCCGGTCTCGAAGGAGACCGTGCGGGTACCGAAGTCACCGTTGTCGATGGTGGCGGTGGACTCCCAGACGCCGGAGTCCGGGTCGATGAGCTCCGCGGTGTGCGTCGGGGCGGGCTTGGTGGCCTTCTTCTCCGGAGCCTTCTTTGCGGGGGCCTTCTTGGCCGGCGCCTTCGAGGTGGCGGTGGTGCCCGCGCTGGCCTTCGCGGGGGTCTTCTTGGCGGGGGCCTTCTTGGCCGGTGCCTTCTTCGCCGGGGCCTTCTTGGCCTGGGTGTCGTTCTCGTTCTGGGAAGTCACGTTGGTGTGTCTGCCTTCTACGTCTTTGATGTTCCCGGTGTCGATCATCGGTGCCGACGGTGGGAGCGGTCTTTCGTGATTCGGAAATCCTGGACAATTGCCGCAGATCACCTTACACCACGTCAGGCATGATTCGCTGCTCCGGCTCGTCCACCACATGCGCAAGCGCACCGCCGATACACCGGTCGGTGTAGCGCAACAGCGCCCACCCCCACCTCGTCGCCATGTTCCCCTTCCACCGGTCGACGACGAAGGTGCGTTCACCCGCCTTCGCCCCACCGGCACCGTGGAAGGCGAAGCTGTCGATCTCGACGAGCACCCTGGCCTCCCGGTTGCTGGCGGTGCCGGTGACGACCCCGTCGAGCAGCCCTGCCACCGCGCCCCGGCGGCTGCGCGACAGCGCAGCGATGTCGGACGCCAGGACGTCGTTTCCCTTCACCCCCGGGTACGCACGCGCGAGCATCTCACCGAGATGCTGCGCCGGGACGTCCTGCATCAGCTCGACCGCGGTCTGCACCGGCGTGATCACGTCGAGCCCCTCGACGCGCCGCGTCCGGGGACGCGCGCGGGTCCGGACGTCCAACAGCGCTCCTCCGCTGCGGGCCCCGCCGCGCGGAAGGTAGGCCTGCGCCGGCCAGCTCATCTTCTCGCACCCCCCCCGTAGATCGCGCCGGCCGTGGTCCCGCGGAACACCAGGCCGTCGTGCCCGGCGGCGAGGGCCTGCAGCACCTGCATCTCGGAGACGTCCCCGGCCGCGTAGTACCCGCGGGCGAGCCGGATCAACTCCCCGTTCGCCACCTTCGTCGCAATCCCGTGGCGTGTGAGTCCCCGCGCCGACAGTTGCGCGGTGCTCCACACCGCATGATCCTTCCCCACCCCACCCATGGTCACCCTCCCCGGTACCGTGTCGTTCTGCACACGAACACTACGGCACTCCCCTGCCCCCGGGGGATGGTCCTGCGTAAAGTCTGCACATCTGCACCGACCGTGGCAGCGAGGGAACCGAAATGCAGGGATTGCGCCGGCCGCCCCCGTCACCACACGCGAAAACCCCGCGGAATGAATCCGCGGGGTCACTGGGAGAGGTCGACTAGCGACGCAGGCCCAGGCGCTCGATCAGGGAACGGTAACGCTCGACGTTGTTCTCCTGCAGGTACTTCAGCAGTCGCTTGCGACGACCGACCAGCAGCAGCAGGCCGCGGCGGGAGTGGTGGTCGTGCTTGTGGAACTTGAGGTGCTCAGTGAGCTGACGAATACGCACGGTCATCAGCGCGACCTGCGCCTCGGGGGAGCCGGTGTCGGTCTCGTGGAGACCGAACTCCTTGAGGGTGTCAGCCTTCTGGTCCTTGGTCAGAGCCATGGTGATTCTCCTGATTGTTGTTTCAGTCCGCGCAAAAAGTAGACGTTCGACACGCCGTTGTGACTACCGCGAACCACAGTCACAGACCGACCGACACTATCATCCGCGCTCGGCCGGGACCAATCGTCGGGTGGCGGCGACGTCGTTGCCGATGGCGGTGACCAGTTCGTCCAGCCCGTCGTAGGTCTCCTGGCCACGGATGTGCTCGATGAAGCTGACGGTGACCTTGCGTCCGTACAGGTCGGCGTCGCGGTCCAGGACGAAGGCCTCCACGCTGCGGGTCTCGTCGCCGAAGGTGGGGTTGGTGCCCACGGAGATCGCCGCGGGCAGGTGCACGTCGACCGGCATGTCGCCGACGAGCGCGCCGGCGGGATCCTTCTGCGTCGGCAGGATGCGCAGGTCGCCGGCGTAGACGCCGTCGGAGGGCAGCGCCTGGCTGTCCGGGAAGTAGAGGTTGGCGGTCGGGAACCCCAACGCGGCCCCGCCACGTCCTGCACCGCGGGTGACCACGCCACGCACGGTGAAGTTGCGGCCGATCGCGCCGGCGGCGGAGGCGACGTCGCCGGCGGCGAGGCGTTCGCGGATCCAGGACGAGCACACGGTGTGGCCGTCGTCTCCCCCGTCCTCGTCACCGTCCTCGTCACCGTCCTCGTCACCGTCGCGCAGCAGCCCGTGCACGACGACCTCCACGCCGTAGCGTTCCCCGAGCTCCTTCATCGTCTCGGCGGTGCCGGACGCCTGGCTGCCGAAGGTGAAGTTCTCCCCCACCACCACGGCGCGAGCCTTGAAGCGGTCCACGATGACGTTGCGGAAGTACTCCTCGGGGCTCCAGGAGATGATCTCGTCGTCGAAGGCGACCACGACCATGCCGTCGATGCCGTAGCGGGCGGCACTGACGGCGCGCTGTTCCACGGTCGCCAGCAGCGGCGGCACGTTCTTCGGCAGAAAGATCACCGTGGGGTGCGGGTCGAAGGTCATCATCAGCGCGGGGACGTCGAGCTCGCGAGCCTTGTCCACGGCGGTGCCGATGAGTTTCTGGTGCCCGCGGTGCACCCCGTCGAAGACACCGATCGTCACGACGCTTCCCTGGAGGTCCGAGGGAACCTCGTCCAGTCCATTCCAGATATCCACGGGCACAACACTACGACATCGTGGCCCACCACATAGACTGTGCTCCATGCCTGGAAGTGAATCGGCCGTGGGGCTCATCGCCCGCTCCGGCCTCGTCGTCGTGGACAAACCCGCCGGAATGACCAGCCATGACGTGGTCGCCCGCTGTCGCCGAGTATTCGGCACCCGGCGGGTGGGCCACTCCGGGACACTGGACCCGATGGCCACCGGCGTGCTGGTCATCGGGGTGGAACGCGGTACGAAGTTTCTCGCCCACGTGGTCACCCACGACAAGCGTTACGAGGCCACGGTGCGCCTCGGCGCCTCGACGGTCACCGACGACGTGGAGGGTGACGTGCTGACCACCGCCGCGCCGGACGCCCTGGCGTCGCTGACCGAGCAGCGTGTGCGCGAGGCCTTCGCCGCGCAGACCGGTGAGATCATGCAGCGCCCCAGCAGTGTCAGTTCGATCAAGGTCAACGGGCGTCGCGCCCACGAGCTGGTGCGCGAGGGGGTGGACGTGGTGCTGCCGGAGCGTCCGGTCACCGTGCACTCCCTCGACGTCACCGACGTGCGCCTCGGCGCACCCGACGGTGCTTGCGAGGTGGACGTCTCCGTGCACTGCTCCTCGGGCACCTACATCCGCTCCATCGCCCGCGACGTGGGCGAGGCGCTGGGCGTGGGCGGGCACCTCAGCGCGCTGCGTCGCACCAGCGTGGGCCCGTTCGACATCCGGGACGCCCGGACGCTGGACGCCCTGCTGCAGGTGCGCGACACCACCGACGCCGCCCCGGAGCTGTCCCTGGGGCTCGACGCGGCGATGTCGACCTGCTTCCCCGTGCGCGAGGTCAGCGCCGACGAGGGTGTGGCGTTGTCGCTGGGCAAGTGGCTGGAGCCGGAGGGCACCAAGGGGGTGTACGCCGCGGTCACGCCGGACGGCCGGGCGATCGCGCTGCTGGAGGAGAAGGGACGGCGCGCGGCCAGCGTGTTCGTGGCGCGTCCGGCGGGCATGGACTGAGCGCGACACCATTCGGCCCCCGATTCAGCGCGTCTCACGCCGGTACTCTACAATGCCAGAGTGTGAGACTGACTCTCCCGACCAGTGAGACGGGCGGGGGTGCGGTGAAGATACAGCCAAACAGTTGGACGTCAGAGAGGAAGCCATGGCAGAGAACGAGAACTCCCGCCAGATCCAGTGGAACGGCGGACTGCAGCAGGAGGCCGTCGACCTGCTCCGCACGCCGGGCCACATCGTGGTCACCCCGACCAAGGTCGGCTACATCATCGCCACCAGCGACCGCGAGGGCCTGGAGCGCAAGTTCGCTGTCAAGCACCGTAAGCGCAACAAGCCCGGCGTGGTGCTGTGCGGTTCGCTGGAGCAGCTCAAGGAGCTCGCCCAGCTGACCCCGGAGATCGAGAACTTCTACCGGACCTGCGCCGAGCGCGACATCCTCATGGGCTGCATCCTGCCGTGGAAGGACGGTGCGCAGGACAAGTACATGCCCGAGGGCGCCGGCGAGCTGGCCTCGGACACCCGCAACACCAGCTGCTTCGTCCTGAAGTTCGGCACCCCCGGCGAGAACATCGCCCGTGAGCTGTGGGAGAAGGACCGCCGCCTGGTCTTCGCCTCCTCCGCCAACCCGTCCGGCCAGGGCAACCGTGGCCTGATCGAGGGCATCGGCGACGAGATCGCCGGCGAGGCCGACCTGATCATCGAGGGCAACGACTACGTGGCCTCGATCCAGCCGGACAAGAGCATCGACACCCGCTACGAGCAGGGTGTGATGGTCTCCATGGTCGACGACGACGGCACCCTGGTCCCCGAGCAGAACGGTGAGCGCGGCGTGACCCCCTGCCCCACCCTGATCCGCAAGGGCATCTACAACGACGAGATCGTGCTGATCCTCGCCGACCAGTTCAACTCCTGGGACTTCCGCCAGGGCGGCTACTACTGATCCGTACCGGTCAGTTGGAAGACCCCGGTCAGTTGGGGATCGCGCAGACGGTGACCACGTAGCCGTCGCGGATCACCCAGTGACCGCTCAGGGAGGGCAGCGGGGTGGGCTGCGAGAGCACCCGGGCGTGCCAGCGGCCGCCGACCTCAGGGGACGAGGCGGCGGACGAGGCGGCGGCGCCGAAGGTGTCGGCGACGTCGAGCTGCAGCTCGACCTCGTCGAAGTCCAGGAAGCGTCCCACCACGGGGAACCATGCCTTGTACACCGCCTCCTTGGCACTGAACAGCACGGTGCCCAGCGAGCGTCCCGGGGCGCGCTGCGCGGCGCGCTGCAGTGAGCGGCGTTCGCGCGCGGAACTCACCGCGGACAGCACGCCGTCCGGCAGGCGTTGGGCGACCTCGACGTCCAGCCCGAGACTGCGCCACCGGTCGGTGCGCGCCACGAGTGCCACGCGCAGCCCGCGGGTGTGCGAGATCGTGCCGGTGACGTGGTCCGGGAACAGCGGCATCCCCTTGTCGCCGCGCAGGATCGGGCCGTCCACGCCGAGTCCGCGCAGCGCGCGGTGGGCGCACCAGCGACCGTCGCCGAACTCGGACCTGCGCGAGTCCACCGCGGCGCCGACGATGCGGCGCTCGTCGTCGTCCAGTTCCTCGTAGTGGGCCAGGTCGATGAGGTCGCCGGGGTGGTACTCCACCAGGCCGGCGTCCGGCGGGACGATGTCCCGGGGCACCACCGGGGCGCGGTCGGAGTCGCCGAGGCCCACGGCGACGTAGGGGGCTGCGATGATCATCCCGCTTCCTCTCCGGTGTTGTCGGTCAGCACCGGGTACGGCCAGAGGTCCCGTTCGCGGCGCTGTTCGAGGGTCCGCTCGCGCTCCCGGGGGTAGCCCAGCGACACCTCGACATGACGGACACCGTCCACCTCGGTCACGACCGGGATGTGCAGGTGCCCGTAGACGACGGTCTCGGCACCGAAACGTACCGGCCAGTCCTGCGTGTGCCGGCTTCCCGACCACAACGCCACCTCCGGCAGCCGCAGACGCGAGGTCACCTCACGCACCAGCGGCCAGTGGTTGACCAGCACCGTCGGCCCCGAGACCTTCGACAGTCGCCGCACAGTGTAACCCAGCCGACGCTGGCACCAGAGCGGAACGTCCACATAGGGTGCGATGGCGACCTGGTCGGTGAACACCACCCCGTTGCCCTCCGCCGCCGACAGCGCGGACTCCACGCTGACCAGCGGGTCGCGCCAGGAGTGGTCGTAGAGGGTGAACATGGGCACCACCGTGCGCCCGGCGAAGCGCGGGTAGGGGTCCTCCGGGGTGAGCACGCCCATCGCCTGGCAGCCCTTCACGAGCTCCTCGTACTTCTCCTCGGCGTGGACCTCGTCGGCGGCGCGGGAGAACAGTTCGTGGTTGCCGGGCACCCAGATGACCTGGGCGAAGCGTTCGGAGAGTTCGCGCAGCACGTCCAGGATCGTGGAGGTGCGTTCGGCGACGTCGCCGGCGACGATCAACCAGTCGCCGGGATGACGCGGGCGCACGGTCTCGTCGACCAGTTCGCGGTTGCCGCGGGCGGCCACGTGCAGGTCCGAGACGGCCCAGAGCGTACGCGTGCGCCCGCCCGGGTTCGCTCCGGGTTTGCCGTCGGGGTTGCCGTCCGTCTCGTCCTCCACGCCAATCACCCTGACCACTCTAGTCACTTCAGTCTCTTACGTCACTCCCGGTGCCCGGGTCCACCGCCCGCTGCGGTAGCGCCACACCACCGCGGCCAACCGGATCACGATGAAGGCCAGCAGCCCGCACCACACCCCGGTCAGCCCGAGGTCGAAGGCGAAGGACAACCACACGCCGGGCAGGAAACCCACCAGTACCGAAACTATCGACGCGGTCCGCAGGAACGCTACGTCCCCCGCGCCCAGCAGCACACCGTCGATGGCGAAGACGACTCCGCCGAGAGCGACCATCGCCACCAGGATCCACCACGGCCCCCACATCGTGGAGAGCACCGTGTCGTCCGTGGTGAACAACCGGGGGATGACGTGCGCCCCGGCCGCCAGCAGCCCGGCGAGCACCAGACCGGCACCCACGGAGAACCGCAGCACCTGGTTGCCCACCCGCCAGGCGGTCCGCACCGAGGCCGAGCCCAGCGCGGCACCGACGAGGGCCTGCGCGGCCACCGCCACCGAGTCCAGCACCAGCGTCAGGAAGTTCCACAGCTGCAGCATCACCTGGTGGGCCGCCAGGGACGACTCCCCCATCCGTCCGGCCACTGCCGCGGCGGACAGGAACGCCACCTGGAAACTCATCGAGCGCAGGATCAGGTCGCGTCCCATCGACAGCTGCGGACGGATCACCGCCCAGCTCGGGGTGACCGGCCGCCCGTCGCCCTCGCGGCGCCAGGTGCGCACCAGGCACACCACGAAGCAGGACGCCGTGATCACCTCGCCGAGCACGTTGGCGTACGCCGAGCCGACCAGACCGAAACGGTCGACCGCCCACGGCACCGTGACGACCATCGGCAGCACGCCGGCCAGGGTGAAGTACAACGGGGCGCGGGTGTTCGCCACCCCGCGCAGCCAACCGTTGCCGGCCATGGTCAGCAGCGCCGGGATCACCGACAGCGAGGTCACGCGCAACCAGCGCGCCGCCTCGGCGGCGACGGGAGACCCCTCACCGCCACCGGTCAGCGCCGCGGTCACCGGGGTGGCGAAGACCGCCACCAGCACCGCCAGCACCGCGCCGACGGCCACCGCCACCCAGGACGCCTGGATGCCCTCGGACACGGCGCCGGGGGTGTCCCCGGCACCGTGCCTCCGCGCCGCCCGCGCCGTCGTCCCGTAGGACAGGAACGTCAGCTGGACGGTGACCTGCGCGAGTACCGTCGCGCCGGCCGCCAGGGCGGCGAGTTCGGACGCGCCGAGGCGTCCGACGACGGCGGTGTCCCACAACAGGTACAGCGGGGTGGCCGCCAACACCGCGAGGGCGGGCCACGCCAGACCGAGGATGGTCCGGGTGTCCGCCCTCACGTCGTTGGCCGAGCCGGGTGGGGTGGTGCTCACTCCTCCGGCTCGTCGGCCGACTTGTAGGGGTCCGCCTCGCCGGCCGGGGTGGCGCCTTCGGCCTGCGCGCGCACACGCGAGTCGATGTCGCGGGCCTTCGCGAGCAGCTCCTCCAGGTGCGCCGAGGCCTCCGGCACGGTGTCGAGTTCGAAGCGCAGCGTGGGGGTGAAGCGCACCGACAGCTGGTCGCCGACGATCTTGCGCAGCTGGCCGCGGGCGCGGTGCAGCGCCTCGGCGGCCGCGGCGGTGTCCGGCTCCTCGTCGACGGTGCGTCCGCGCACGGTGTAGAACACCGTGGCGTCGTGCAGGTCGCCGGTGACCCGGCAGTCCGTCACGGTGACGAACTCCAGCCGCGGGTCCTTCACGTCGCGCTCGATCGCCGAGGCGACGATGGTCATGATGCGCTTCGCCATACGGGCGGCGCGGGCGTGGTCAGCCATCTGGGGCTCCCCTTCTTCCTGGACGCTGTGGGTCCGGTGGACTTCTTACGGGTTGATTCTAGTCGGTGGCACGGCAGACACGACCCGACCCCGCCCCGCGGGGGACTCATGGGTGAGTCACCTCGACGGGACGGGGCCGGTGGTGCGCCGGGGATCAGGGCTCCCGGCAGGCCCGAAGGCTGCGGCTGACTCTACTTGCCGTCCTTCTTGTCCTTCTTGACGTCCTCGCGCGGGACCTCGACCAGCTCGTAGGCCTGGATCGTGTCGCCGACCTGGATGTCCGGGTAGGACAGGACCATACCGCACTCGTAACCGTGGCTGACCTCGGTGACGTCGTCCTTCTCGCGGCGCAGGGACTCGATGGTGGCCTTCTCGGTCACCACGTTGCCGTCGCGGATCAGGCGGATCTGCGCGTTGCGGCGCATCTTGCCCGTCTGGACCATCGAACCGGCGATGAGGCCGACGGCGGAGGCCTTGAACAGCTGACGGATCTCGGCGGTACCGACCTCGCGCTCCTCGTAGACCGGCTTGAGCATGCCCTTGAGAGCCTGCTCCACCTCGTCGATGGCGTCGTAGATGACCGAGTAGTACCGGATCTCCACGCCCTCGGAGTTGGCGACCTCGGTGGCCTTGCCCTCCGCACGGACGTTGAAGCCGATGATGATCGCGTCGGACGCGGCAGCCAGGTCGACGTTGGTCTGGGTGACAGCACCCACACCGCGGTCGATGATGTTCAGGCTGACCTCGTCGTCGACCTCGATCTGCAGCAGGGAGTCCTCCAGCGCCTCGACCGTACCGGCGTTGTCGCCCTTGAGGATGAGGTTGAGCTGGCTGGTCTCCTTGAGCACCTTGTCCAGGTCCTCCAGGCTGATCCGCTTGCGGGACCGGGCCTGCATCGCGTTGCGGCGACGGGCGTTGCGCTGGTCGGCGATCTGCCGGGCGGTCCGGTCGTCGTCCACGGCGAGCAGGTTGTCGCCTGCACCGGAGACGCTGGTGAGGCCCAGGACCTGCACCGGCATCGACGGGCCTGCGGCCTTGACGTCGTCGCCGTGCTCGTCGACCATGCGGCGCACACGACCGTGGGCGTCACCGACGACGATGGAGTCACCGACGCGCAGCGTACCGCGCTGGATGATGACGTTGGCGACCGGGCCACGACCGCGGTCCAGGTGCGCCTCGATGGCGACACCCTGGGCGGGCATGTCCGGGTTGGCGACGAGCTCGAGCGAGGCGTCGGCGGTCAGGACGACGGCCTCGAGGAGGTCCTCGATGTTCGTGCCCTGCTTGGCCGAGATGTCGACGAACATGGTGTCGCCGCCGTACTCCTCGGGGACCAGACCGTACTCGGTGAGCTGGCCACGGATCTTCTCCGGGGACGCGCCCTCCTTGTCGATCTTGTTCACCGCGACCACGACCGGGACGTCGGCGGCCTTGGCGTGGTTGATCGCCTCGACCGTCTGCGGCATCACGCCGTCGTCCGCGGCGACCACGAGGATCGCGATGTCCGTCGCCTTGGCACCACGGGCACGCATGGCGGTGAACGCCTCGTGACCGGGGGTGTCCAGCAGTGTGAGCAGACGCTCGTCACCGTTGACCTCGACCGGCACCTGGTAGGCACCGATGTGCTGGGTGATGCCGCCGGCCTCGCCGCCACCGACGTTGGTCTTGCGGACCGTGTCGAGCAGGCGGGTCTTACCGTGGTCGACGTGACCCATGACGGTGACCACCGGGGGACGGTGCTGGAGGTCCTCACGACCACCGACGTCCTCACCGAACTGCAGGTCGAAGGACTTCAGCAGCTCACGGTCCTCGTCCTCCGGGGAGACGACCTCCACGGAGTACGCCATCTCGTCACCGAGCAGCTTCAGCGTGTCGTCCGGGACAGAGGCGGTCGCGGTGACCATCTCGCCGAGGTTGAACATCGCCTGGACCAGTGCGGCCGGATCGGCGTTGATCTTCTCGGCGAAGTCGGACAGCGACGCGCCACGGCGCAGGCGAATCTTCGCGCCCTTGCCGTTCGGCAGCTTGACGCCACCGACCACGCTCGGGGCCTGCATCGCCTCGTACTCGTTACGCTTCTGCCGCTTCGACTTACGTCCGCGACGCGGTGCGCCACCGGGACGGCCGAAGGCACCTGCGGTACCGCCACGACGTCCGCCGCGTGCACCGCGGGGACCACCGGGTCCACCGGATCCGGTGCTGCCCTGGCCGCCACGGCCACGACCGCCGCCGCCACCGGTGCTGGCCTTCGCCGGCATCTGCCCGGGGCTCGGGTGGCTGGGCATCGAGGCGGGACTGGGACGACGCCCACCCGGCTTCGCTGCGCCGCTACCGCCCGGACGCGGTGCCGGACGACCGGTGGAACCACCGGGACGAGGCATGTCGGACTTGGAGCCCTGACCGCCCTGGCCACCCTGACCTGCCTGCGGGCGCGGTGCGGGACGCTCCGTGCCGGAGGAGAAGGGGTTGTTGGCCACGCGCGGGGCGCGTCCACCGGGCTTCGGGCCCGGCTTGGCACCCGGACGGGCACCGCCCGGCTTCGGCCCCGGGCGCGGGCCCGGCTTGGACGACGCGGCGTCCTGCGCGGAGGCGGGCGTCGCCTCGGCGGACTTCGCGGCGGGCTTGGGGGCGGGCTTCGCCGCACCCGGCTTCGGACGCTCTGCCGCCGGCTTCGCGGCAGGCTTGGCGTCGGTCTTGGCGTCGGCAGGCGTCGCGGCCGGGGTGGTGGCTGCAGACGTGTCCTGCGCAGGAGCCTCGTCGGCCGGGGTGGCCGGACGTGCCTGGGCAGGGGTGGGCTTCGCGGCAGGCTTCGCACCGGGCTTTGCGGCACCGGGCTTCGCCGAGGTCGCGGGACCCGGCTTGGCGCCGGGCTTTGCGGCACCGGGCTTCGCCGAGGTTGCGGGCCCCGGCTTCGCCGCTGCGGCGTCGCCGGACGCCTGGGCGGTCGGCTGACCGCTCAGGTCCGGCAGGGCTGCGCCGTCGGCGCCGTCCTGCTTGGACTCGGCGGACGCGCCGTAGTGGTTCTTCATCTTCTTGACGACCGGCGGTTCCACCGTCGAGGACGCCGACTTCACGAACTCACCCTGCTCCTTGAGCGTGGCGAGAAGTTCCTTGCTTGTCGTTCCGAGCTGCTTAGCCAGCTCATGGACACGTAGCTTTCCGGGCACTGCTCTCCTTCGTTATGTCGGAGTCGCAGGCCGGTGGCCCGTGGATCTTCACTCCACGAGGTCGACTACGTACGACTCCAGGTCAGTTGGACACTCATCGCTGATGCTGCTTCATCGTGCGCTCATCAGTAATCGGTTTCCTTTTCCTTCTCGGCCACCGGGCTGGTGGTCAGATGCGGTGACTGCCGACCCGTCGACGGCCCCGGCACGTTCCCACGTCCACCACGGGGGCGGGTGTTCAGGAACTCCAGTACAGGGGTCGTGTCCACGTCGGCGGACACTTTCAGCGCCCGGACAAAAGCCCGGCGCTGTACGGCGGTCTCGTACGCCTTGACGTCCGCGGTGATCCACGCACCACGGCCCGGCAGGCGCCGTCCGGGATCGGGCACGACACGAGTCGTGCCCTCTCCCCCACCGGTGACGTCCCTCACCGCGACACAGCGCAGGAGCGCGGACGCGGGACGGACGGCACGGGTGGCGATGCAGGTCCGCTGGGGACCCGCATCCGACGAGGCGGTGGTGACACGATCAGACACGTGCAACCTCTATTCTCCTCGCCGTCAGACCGATACACAGTCTAACGTGCGACAGCCCCGCGGGGCCAACCGCCACGACGACGGGGTGCCCCGCACGTCCCCCACCTGTGCGGACGCTGAATTACAGGCGTGTCAGACCTGCGCCACCGGGTCGCCGGGCTGGTTCCCGCTCTGCTCATCCGCGTCACGGTCGGCACCGTCGGCACTGTCGGCACGGTCCTGCCGGACGCCACGGTCGCCCTCCTCGCCGCCGTCGGGGTCGGACTCGGGGCGGATGTCGATCTTCCAGCCGGTTAGCCGGGCGGCCAGGCGGGCGTTCTGGCCCTCCTTGCCGATCGCCAGCGACAGCTGGTGGTCCGGCACGATCGCGCGGGCGACCTGCATGTCGTGGTCGGTGACGTCCACACGCACCACCTTCGACGGTGCCAGGGCGTTGCCCACGTACACGTCCGGCTTGTCGGAGTGGTCGACGATGTCGATCTTCTCCCCGCCGAGCGCCTCCATGATCGCGGTGACACGCTGGCCGCGCGGGCCGATGCAGGCACCCTTGGCGTTGAGGCCGTTGACCGTGGAGGTCACGGCGATCTTCGAGCGGTGGCCGGCCTCACGGGCGATCGCGGTGATGTCCACCGACCCGTCGGCGACCTCCGGGACCTCGAGGGCGAACAGGCCACGCACCAGCTCCGGGTGCGTGCGCGACAGCAGGATCTGCACCCCACGCTGCCCCTTGTTCACCGCGGTGACGAAGCACTTCACCCGGTCGCCGTGCTCCAGCTTCTCGCCGGGCATGTGCTCGGCGGCCAGGATCAGGCCGTCCTGCCCGTCGGCCTCGGTACCCAGGTGGACCACGGTGATGCCGCGGTCGTTGGCGCGGGCGTCACGGTTGACGACACCGGAGACCACCGTGCCCTCCAGATCCGCGTAGCGGGTGTACGTGGAGTCCGCCCGGGCGATGTTGATCTGACCACGGATCGCGTCGCGCACGGCCTTGGCCGCCGCCCGGCCGAAGTCCTCCGGGGTGTCGTCGAACTGCCCGGTGACGTTGCCGTCCTCGTCACGCTCCACACGCAGCACCGTGACGGTGCCGTCGGTCCGGTCGATCTCGACACGGGCCGGCCCGTCCACCTTGGTCAGCTCCCGGTAGGAGTCCAGCAGGGCCGCGGAGATCGCCCCCAGCAACGCGCTGCGGCGCACGTGCTCGATGTTCTCCAGGGCGGTCAGGGCACTCAGGTCAATTTTCACTTGTCGTCCTTCTGCGCGTGCAGCGCACGGTACTTCTCGGGATCAAGGCCCACCAGCTCACGTTGGTCCGCCGGGGGCTCGGAAAACTCAACTTCTACCAAAGCACCGGCCACCGAGGCCAATCCGCGGGGCTCGACGCGGGGGGCGGCCTTCTTGCCCTCGCCGTCCAGGACCAGCCACACGGTGTCGTCTTCCTGCTCCACCGCGGCGACGCGCGCGGCCTCGCCGCCCACTGACACCAGTCGTCCGACGTTGCGACGGAAGTGCCGCAGCTGCGTCAGCGGCGTGTCCAGCCCCGGGGTGGTCACCTCGAAGGTGTACCCCGGGCCGAAGCGCAGCGCGCCGGACGTCTCACGCGCGTCGAACTCCGCCGAGACCTCCCGACTGAGCTCCTCGAGCTGGTCGAGGTCCGGACGGTCGTCGGCGTCGACGGCGACACGCACCGCCGACTTCGCCCCCGCCCTGGTCACGGTGATCGATTCGAGGTCGAGGCCGAGCTGCGCGGCCAACGGGGAGATGACCTCGGCGAGGTCCTGTTCAGAAGGGAAAGCCATGCCGTGAAGACTATCACCGGTGCGGGATGGCACTATGGGACCGTGCACGCCAGCGATCCCACCCCGTCCCCCGCCCGACACCCCGGGCGCCTCGTCCGACCTGTCGTCGCCGTCGCCGCGACGTTGGCCATCGGGGCCACCGGTGGCGCGCTGACCGCCTGCTCCAGCGAACCGCCCCGCCCCGACCAGGGCCTGGAGTCGCTCGTGGCCCAGCTGGGCGAGTTGGAGGGCACCGACGCCGCCGGGGGGACGGCGATCTTCACCGAACAGGTCGACGCCCTCAACGACGAGATCGTGCGACTGTGCGGCACCGACCGTGACGGGCAGCCGCCCGAGGGCTGCGAGCCGACCGGGGGAAGCACCGGGGAGGCGACGGACGTCAACGACGTCCGTGAGTTGATGCTGCGGCTCATCGAACGCGAGGACGCCGACAGCGACACCGCCCCGGACGACGACGCCGAACGCGGCCGGGCCGTCCTGCTCACCGGGCTCTTCGCCGCACTGGCCACCCTCGACGACTCCACCGCCGGTGGCAGCGCCATCGACCAGGAGCTCCTCGACCTCGGCTTCGGCGGTATCGGTGAAGACGGCGAGGTCTCCGAGCAGACCGCGCAGGCGCTGGCCCCGGCCACCGAACTGGTCAACCAGGCGGTGTATCTCTCCGGCGTGGTACTGCCGGTCGCCGGGTCCAACCGCTCCACGGTCACCACCGTGGCCAGCCGGATGCGCACCGTGCGCGACGAGCTCACCGCTGCCTCCGGGGTCGCCGCCGACGTCGGCTACAGCACCCCGGACGACTTCACCCCGCCCACGGACTCGTCCTCGGCCGCGGGCACCCTGCTCGAGGCCGTCCACGCCGTCACGGTCGCCCTGCGCGATGCCGTGGACGAGGTCGACGACGCCGACCGTGCCCTGGTCGCCACCCTGTGCGCCATGTCCGCACGTGCGGAGGCCGCCCTGGAGGACGCCCTGGGCCAGGATCCGCTCGACGTCAGCGTGCGCGGCGAGTAGGCGGTCCCGGTAGCCGGCTCCGCACAGGCGGTCACAGACGCGGGAAGGGCCCGCCGGGTGTTCCGGCAGGCCCTTCGCTCGTTCTGCTTCTTCTTGTCGGGGATCCGTCGGGCCCTGGTGCGTAGCTTCAGGTGCTCCTGAAGCTGCTCCGGGTCCATCTTCCGGCTCCCCGCGAGGCGGGAAACGTGTGACGTATTCCTGTCCGAGACTCTCACCTCCTCACGACTCGTGGCGTGCTGTGTGCACCTTGAGCGTACAGGTCGCCCCAGGGCCGCGCGAGCGACCTGAGGGCTCAAGGTGGGAGGGCCCGGACGGGCGGGACGTCTAGCCGCGGCGCTCCAGGAAGAGGTCCACCGCGGTGGTGTAGGCGATGTTGTCCACGTCGCCGGTGAGCCGGTTGCGCAGTTCCACGGTGCCCTCGGCGAAACCGCGGCCGACCACGAACACCAGGGGCACGCCCAGCAGCTCGGCGTCCTTGAACTTCACGCCGGGGCTGACCTTCGGGCGGTCGTCGAACAGCACCTCCAGGCCGGCCTCGGCCAGCTTGGCGGTCAGGTTCTCGGCGGCCTCGCCGGCGGCGGCGTCCTTGTTGGCGATGACCACGTGCACGTCGTAGGGGGCGACCTCGCTGGGCCAGCGCAGACCCTTGTCGTCGTGCATCTGCTCGGCGAGCACCGCGATCAGCCGGGAGACGCCCAGGCCGTAGGAGCCCATCGTGGGCACCGAGCGCTTGCCGTTGACGTCCAGGATCTGCACGTCGAAGGCCTCGGTGTACTTGCGGCCGAGCTGGAAGATGTGGCCGATCTCGATGCCGCGCTCCAGGGTGAGCGTGCCCATGCCCTCCGGTGCCTCGTCGCCCTCGCGCACGTTGGCGGCCTCGACGTAGCCGTCCGGGGTGAAGTCGCGTCCGGCGACCATGTTGACCACGTGGTGGTTGGCCTTGTCCGCCCCGGTGATCCAGGACGTGCCGGTCACGATGCGCGGGTCGGCGAGCACGCGCACGTCGTTGTCCGCCAGGCCCCGCGGGCCGACGTAGCCCTTGGCCAGGAAGGGGTTGGCGGCGAAGTCCTTGTCGTCGGCGAGCTCCACCGTCGCCGGCTCCAGCGAGGCCTCCAGGCGCTTCATGTCGGCCTCGCGGTCACCGGGCAGCAGGACACCGGTGAGCTCCGGCTCGCCGCCGGGCTCGGTGACCTTGACCAGCAGGCACTTGAGCGTGTCGGTGAGCTGCACCTCCCGACCGTCGACCGTGATGCCCTCGGTGCGTGCCCACTGCACGAGCGAGTCCATCGTCGGGGCGTCCGGTGTCTCGTACACCGTGGCCTCGGGCAGCCCGTCCACCTCACGCTCCTGCGGGTGCGGGGTCACGACGGCCTCGACGTTGGCGGCGTAGTCGCCGTCGGTGGCGCGCACGAAGGTGTCCTCGCCGTTCGGGGAGATCGCCAGGAACTCCTCGGAGGCCGAGCCACCCATCGCGCCGGACGTGGCCGCACAGATCGCGTACTCCACGCCCAGCCGGTCGAAGACCGCCTGGTAGGCGCGACGGTGCGCCTGGTAGGCCTGCTCAAGGCCCTCATCATCCATGGTGAAGGAGTAGGAGTCCTTCATGATGAACTCACGGCCGCGCAGGATGCCGGCACGCGGACGCTCCTCGTCGCGGTACTTGTTCTGGATCTGGTACAGGGTGACCGGGAAGTCCTTGTAGGAGTTGTACTCCCCCTTCACCAACGAGGTGAACAGCTCCTCGTGGGTCGGGCCCAGCAGGTAGTCCTGCCCCTTGCGGTCCTTGAGACGGAACAGCGAGTTGCCGAACTCCTCCCAGCGTCCCGACGCCTCGTAGGCCTCACGCGGCAGCAGCGCCGGCAGGCTGATCTCCTGGGCGCCGATGGCGGCCATCTCCTCACGGACGACCTTCTCCACGTTGCGCAGCACCCGCAGGCCCAGCGGCAGCCAGGAGTACACGCCCGGAGCCGCCCGGCGGATATACCCGGCACGCACCAGAAGCTTGTGGCTGGGGACCTCTGCGTCCGCAGGGTCGTCGCGCAGGGTGCGCAGGAAAAGGGACGACATCCGGGTGATCATGACCGGTACTCTAGTTCAAAGCAGTATGTGTGTATCGCTAGGGTGTACCGCATGTTTATCCTGCTCCCCCCGTCCGAAACGAAGGCGTCCGGCGGCGACGGCCCGGCCCTGGATCTCGACTCCCTCTCATTTCCCTCACTGAACGAGATCCGGCGCCGCAACATCGCCGACCTCTCCGCCCTGGAACCGGACGCTGCGCTGGACGTTCTCGGTATTTCGGAGACCCTGCGCGGCGAGGCGGAGGCCAACACCCGGCTGCTGTCCGCCCCCACCGTCCCGGCCATCCGGCGCTACACCGGCGTGCTCTACGACGCCCTCGACGTGACCACCCTTTCGGTGCCCGCCAGGGCCCGCCTGGGGGTGGGGTCGGCGCTCTTCGGTGTGCTCTCCGCGGACGACCCGGTGCCGCACTACCGGCTCTCGTCCGGCACGAAGTTGCCGACCCGCGAGGGGCAGGACGCCCCGGCCACGCCGCCGACGATGAAGGCACGCTGGGGTTCGGCGGTGACCGAGGCGCTGCGGCAGGTGCCCGGCACGGTGGTGGACCTGCGCTCCGGCGGCTACCGCCAGCTCGGACGCCTGCCCGGTGCGGTGACGGTGCGGGTGGAGTCCGTGCGGGAGGACGGCTCACGCAAGGTCGTCAGCCACTTCAACAAGCACTACAAGGGCCTGCTGGCCCGCGAGCTGGCGTCGGCGGACGTGGATCTGACCACCCCGGGGGACGTGGAGGGTGTCGCCGAGATCGCCCGCAACGCCGGGCTGACCGTCGAGGTCAACCAGGCGAACAGCGCCGGGAAGGCTCCGGCCGACTCGCTGACGCTGGTGGTGTGACCGCTCGCGGCCGGAGAGTGGTAACACTTCCGTGCGGCGGATCAGCTGGACTGCGCCGCTTCGTCGATGCGCCGGGCCGCGGCCTCGCCGATGACGATGATCGCAGGCGAGCCGAGTCCCTGCTCCTCGATGGTCGAGCCCAGGGTGTCCAGGGTCGCGGTGGTGACGCGCTGCTGCGGGGTCGAGGCGTTCTCCACCACGACCGCCGGCGTTGACGCGTCGCGCCCGCGGGCCACCAGTTCCGCGGCGATCGCCCCGGCGTTGCGCACGGCCATGATCAGCACCAGCGTGCCGGTCAGCCCCGCGACCGCCGGCCAGTTCACCAGCGACTTCGGGTGCCCCGGCGGCACGTGGCCGGACACGACCGTGACGTCGTGGTTCAGGCCGCGGTGGGTCAGGGAGAGCCCGGCCGCCGCCGGCGCGGAGGTCACCGAGGTCACCCCGGGGATCACCCGCACGGGCACACCGGCGTCCACGCAGGCCTGCACCTCCTCGTGGCCACGCCCGAAGATGTAGGGGTCCCCGCCCTTGAGACGCACCACCCGGTGACCGGCCAGCGCGCGCTCGACCATGAGCTCGTTGATGCGGTCCTGGGAGACCTGGCGGGAGTACGGGATCTTGGCCACGTCGATGACCTCCGCACCGCGCTCGGCGGCTTCCTCTGCCAGCGTCACCGCGCCGAGGTGGTCGGCCAGGACGACGTCGGCCTCCTGCACCGCGCGTACACCGGCGACGGTGACCAGGTCGGCGTCCCCCGGGCCACCGCCGACGAGCGTGACTGTGCCTTCAGCGCCGGCACTCGCGACGGTGGTCTCCCCCGCCCGCCGGTCGTCCACCGGGACGCCGTGTGCGGCGGCCCAGGCGACGGCGTCGGACGCTGCGTCCTGCGCGGTGGCCGCGGGTACGCGCACCAGCGCGAAATGCGCGTCCCCCGGTACGTCCCCGGCACGTCCCACCGTGGGGACGGCCCCCTGGTCACGAAGCAGCTCGGCGGTGACGGCCGCGTCCGGGCCGTCCACCACGAGCACCGGCACACCGGTCAACACAAGACTCATGGTCGTGCAGTCTAGTCCCCTGCTAGTCGCCGAGCTTCAGGGTCTTCTGGCTGCGCTCCCACTGCTCGTTGAACAGCGCGGTGTCCTTGGAGATGCGTCCGCCGTAGGAGGGGATCATCTCCTTGAGCTTCGGGGCCCAGTCTGCCATGCGGTTGCCGAAGCAGCGCTCCAGCACCTCGATCATCGCCGAGGGGGCGATGGAGGCGCCCGGGGAGGCACCCATCAGGCCGGCGATCGAGCCGTCACCGGAGTTGATCAGCGCGGTGCCGAACTCCAGCGAACCGAACTTCGGCGCACCGATCGGCTTGATGACCTGGACGCGCTGACCGGCGGTGACCAGCTCCCAGTCCTTGCCGTCGACGTTGGGCATGTACTCGCGCAGCGACTCCACGCGGGCGGCCTGGTCCTTCAGCAGCTCCTCGACGAGGTACTTCGTGAGCCCCATCTCCTGGGCGGCGACACCCAGGTAGGACGGGATGTTGCCCGGGCGCAGGGACTTGAACAGGTCCAGCAGCGAACCGTTCTTCAGGAACTTCGGCGTCCAGCCGGCGTACGGGCCGAACAGCAGGCCCTTCTTGCCGTCGATGATGCGGGTGTCCAGGTGCGGCACCGACATCGGCGGGGCGCCCTTGGCGGCCTTGCCGTACACCTTCGCCGAGTGCTGCTCGATGAGCTCCTCGTTGGTGCAGCGCAGCCACTCGCCGGAGATCGGGAAACCGGCGTAGCCGCGGATCTCCGGAATGCCGGCCTTCTGCAGCAGCGGCAGGGCCATTCCGCCGGCGCCGACGAACACGAAGTTCGCGTGCACGGTGGACTTGTCGCCGTTGTGCAGGTTCTTCACGGCGATCTTCCAGCCGGAGCCCTCGCGGGTGATGTTGGTGACCTCGTTGCCGTAGCGCACCTCCACGCCCTCGGCCGTGACGGCGTCGAGGTACTGGCGGGTCAGGGCACCGTAGTTGATGTCCGTGCCGGCGTCCGTCCAGGAGATCGCGACCGGCTCGTGGAAGTCACGGCCGTCGGCCATCAGCGGAAGCTTCTCGGAGAAGACCTCCTCCGAGTCGGTGTAGTGCATGTTCGGGAACAGCGGGTGGTCCTTCAGGGCCTCGTAGCGGGCCTTGATGTAGTCCACCTGTGCCGCGCCGTGGCCGAAGGAGGTGTGCGGGGTCTTGTTGATCCACTCGCTGGGCTCGCCCAGGGTGCCGTTCTCCACGAGGTAGGACCAGAACTGGCGGGAGGCCTGGAACTTCTCGTTGATGCCCACGGCCTTGGAGATGTCGATCTTGCCGTTGACCTCGGGCGTGTAGTTGAGCTCGCACAGGGCCGAGTGGCCGGTGCCGGCGTTGTTCCACGGCGAGGAGGACTCTGCCCCGGGGACGTCCATGCGCTCGATGATCAGCTGGCTCCAGTCGGGCTGGAGCTGACGCAGCATCACGGACAGGGTGGTGGAGATGACACCGGCGCCGATGAGGGCGACGTCGACGTGATCATTCTGGGAAGGTGACACGTTAAGCTCAATCCTTTTCATCGCTGCTTGTTCGCCGCAACCCGGTGATCGTCCGGGCTGCCCCAAGGGCAGTCCCATAAACCACACGCGGCGTCCACAATGGTGCGATGATACGTCCCGGGTCGCTCGCCCGTACAACCCGCCCCCACCGCCGGCGCCGGGACCGGTCCTGCCCCCGCACGCCACGACGGGCCGCACCCGAGGGGCACTAGACTTGCCTTCCGTGAACGCCCTCAGCCACCAGAATCTCGCCAGCGTCCTGTCCCGGCCCCTCGGACAAAGCGTCCATGAACTGGCCTTCGAGCCCGATCTCCTGGGCGACGGGTACTCCCGCCACACCGTCGATTTCGGGATCGACCCGGACGAGGAGACCTCCGCCGGACGTGGGGGCGAACCAGGCACCGTGTGCGCCACCCTCGTCCGGTACCGCCCGCAGGACACACCGGAATGGGGGGAGCGTCCGGCGGTGCTGTTCGTCCACGGCATGACCGACTACTTCTTCCAGACCCACGTCGCCGAACACTTCCACGGACTCGGCTACGCCGTCTACGGCATCGACCTGCGCAAGTGCGGACGCTCCCACCGCGAGGGCCAGACCTGGCACCACGTGAGTTCACAGTCCCTCTACGACGAGGACCTCGCCGTGGCGCTCTCGATGCTCAGCGCCGGCCACGGCAGCACCACCCTGGTGGGCCACTCCACCGGCGGGCTGGACGTGACGATGTTCGTCGCCCGGCTGCACGCCGCCGCCCGTCTCGGCGACGAGGCCCGCGGCGTCCTGCACGACAGCGTGGACGCCGTCGTGCTCAACAGCCCGTGGCTGGACCTGCAGTTCGACGCCGCGACGAACTTCATCATCCGGCGGCTCTTCCCGCTGGTCTCCGGCATCTGGCCGACGTGGCACGTGCCCGGGGGCATCAACCCCAGCTACGGCTACAGCCTGCACGTCTCGCGCAACGGCGAATGGGACTACGACCTGGAGTACAAGCCGACCTCGCCGCGTCCCAAGCAGGTCAGCTGGCTGGTCGGGGTGAGCAAGGAGATCAACAAGCTGCACACCGGCGGGTTCTCCACCGGGGTGCCCACGCTGCTGCTGTGCTCCGACGCGCACGGCGCCGGCCGCATGGTGGCGGACACGTCCGGTGCGTCCGGTGCGTCCGGCGGGGCTGGCGGTTCGGGCGCGAAGGTGCCGGAGCCGAGCTCGTACGTGACCGACACCGTGCTGCGTCCGGCGCAGATGGTGGCCGCCGCACCGCTGGTCGACCCGTCCTGCGAGGTGCGCGTGGTGCCCGGGGCGATGCACGACATCTTCCTGTCCTCCCCCGCGGTACGAGCCGACGCCTTCGCCGCGGTGGACGCCTGGCTCCCCGGCGCCGCGGAGTAGCGGAACTGTGGAGTAGCGGAGTAGCGGAACTGTGAAATAGTCGCCCGCCCAGGAAGGGTTTCGGGCCGATCGCCTACCTGGAAGGGTGATCGCGCAACATCCGCCCACCATCCGCGCGACAAGCACGAGACAAGCAGGCGTCCCCGGGAGCGGTCACGCGCCGCTGCGTACCATCGGGGGAATGACTGAGACTCCAGAACACTTCGACCTGATCATCGTGGGCACCGGCTCGGGCAACTCCATCCCCGAGGAGCTCAACGACCGCCGGATCGCCATCGTGGAGAAGGGCATCTTCGGCGGGACCTGCATCAACGTCGGCTGCATCCCGACGAAGATGTACGTCTACGCCGCCGACGTCGCCCGCGAGCTGTCGGACGCCTCGCGCTATAACCTCTACCCCGTCGGCGGTGCCGCGGACGCCCCGGCACCGGTCGCCGGCTGGCGGGTCGACTGGGAGGCTCTGAAGGAGCGCGTCTTCGGTCGGCGTATCGACCCGATCTCCCGCGGCGGCGAGCAGTACCGCCGCGGCGAGGAGACGCCGAACATCACCCTGTTCAGCGACATTGCGTCCTTCACCGGCGAGCGCACCCTGCGCATCGGCGAGGGGCAGGACGCCCGGACGATCACCGGCGACCAGGTGATCCTGGCGACCGGCACGCGCACGTGGGTGCCGCCGGTGATCGAGGCGTCCGGCGTGCCCTACCGCACGAACATCGACGTGATGCGCATGGAGAACCTGCCGCGCACGATGGTGATCCTCGGCGGCGGCATCATCGCCGTGGAGTTCGCCCACGTCTTCTCCGCGCTGGGGGTGGACGTGACGGTCGTCAACCGCTCCGAGCGTCTGCTGCGCCGCTTCGACGAGACGGTGTCCTCGCGCTTCACCGAGGCGTCCGGCTCACAGTGGACGAACGTGCTGGGACGCACCGTCACCGACGCACGCGCCGACGGCGGCCTGGTCACCCTCACGCTGGACGACGGCCGCGAGATCGCCGCCGACGAGCTGCTCCTCGCCCAGGGCCGGGTGCCGAACGGCGACCTGCTCAATGCGTCGGCCGGCGGTGTGGAACTGGCCGAGGACGGACGGATCCTCGTCGACGACTACGGGCGCACGTCCGCCGCCGGGGTGTGGGCGCTGGGCGACGCCGCCAACGAGCTGCAGCTCAAGCACGTGGCGAACCAGGAGGCCCGCGCGGTGTTCCACAACGTCGCTGCACCTGCCGCCGATCCTGCCGGGCTCGAGGCGTTCAAGCACGACAACGTGCCCGGCGGCATCTTCTCCCACCCGCAGATCGGGTACGTGGGCATGAGCGAGGACGAGGCACGCGCCTGGGCGTCCGACAACGGCCGTACCGTCACGGTGAAGGTGCAGGAGTACTCCGACGTGGCCTACGGCTGGGCGATGGAGGACACCACCGGGTTCTGCAAGCTCATCGCCGACGCCGACTCGCACCGCCTGCTCGGCGCCCACATCATGGGCCCGCAGGCCGCCACGCTGATCCAGCTGCTGGTCACCGCCATCGAGTTCGACCTGGACCTGCAGGAGTTCGCCACGAAGCAGTACTGGCCGCACCCCTCGCTGAGCGAGCTGGTGGAGAACGCGGTGCTGGGTCTGGAGCTGCGGTAGGTTCGGCGGTAGGTTCGGCGGTAGGTTTGCAGCCGAAACCCTCGACTTCACAGGAGGCCCGACGATGCGGTGTGTGGTGACCGGAGCAGCGTCCGGGATAGGACGCGAGGTGGCGTTGCGCCTGGCGCGCGAGGGCCACGAGGTGGCCCTGGTCGACCGGGACGAGACAGGGTTGGACGCCACGGCGCGCGACGTCACCGGCATCCGCCCCGGCGCCCTGCTCGACGACCAGGTGCTCGATCTCACCGACATCGACGAGGTGCGCGCATGGGCGTCGCGGATCACCGGGGAGTTCGGCGCGCCGGACGAGGTGTTCCACGTCGCCGGCATCGCGATCTGGGGCGATCCGCGCACCCTGCCGCACGACAAGTGGGTCAAGGTCATCGACGTGAACCTGATGGGTACGGTGCACGTGGTCGAGGCGCTGGCCCCGGCGATGGCCGAGGCAGGGAAGATCGGTACCGGACGCCACGCGCGTCCGCGCCGGCTGTGCTGCGTGTCCTCCGCAGCCGGCTTCATCGGCCTGCCGTGGCACGCGGCCTACGCCGCGTCCAAGGGCGGGGTGCTGGGCATGTGCGAGGTACTTCGATTCGACCTGGCGCCACACGGGGTGAGCGTGCACGTGGCCGTACCGGGTGCGGTGGACACACCGCTGGTGCGCACCATCGACATCGACGGGGTTGACAAGTCCGCCAAGCGGGTGGCGAAGGTGACGAAGCTCTTCCAGGGGCATGCCGCGAGCCCCGCCGAGGCCGCGGACAGGATCGTGGACGGCACGCGCAAGGGCCGCTACATGGTCTACACCAGTGCCGACATCCGGGTGGGCCGGTGGGCGCAGGTGAACATGCCGTGGGCGTACCGGGCGGTGATGAGGCTGCTGAACCGGGGCTTCCGCTGGGCGTCGCAGGGGTCTTAGAGGGCAGGACGCGTGGCCGCCGCGCCTCCCCTACGCAGCGGGTAACCCCACAGGGTGGTGTGACCATCCTGTGGGGTTGCCCGTTGCGGTGGCGGCGCGAACCTAGTTCGAGGAACCGCCGGCGCTGCCGATGACGTCGGCGATGGAGCCGGAGACGTCCTGGTTGTGCTCGCCGCTGCCGATGGTGCCCTCGATGCCCGCGGCGGATCCGCCGACGGAGTCCAGGACCTGCTTGAAGCCCTGCCAGAGGCCGTGCAGGAGGGTGGAGATGCCGTCGCCGAGGGAGCTGACGATGCTGAGATCCATGAGAATCTACCTTTCGTGGTGTGTACAGTAAATGCCGTTTACGGTGTCTCGTCTCAAAGCATAACCAATCGTTACCGGACCGTGACATTAATGGGGGTAATGCCACCCCCTGAACTAGAGCCTCCCGGGGTCGAGGACGCCGTCCACCTTCTCCCCCACGTCCTCGCCGCCACCTTCCTGACCACCACTGTCCGAGCCACCACTCTCCCGGATCCACTCGCCTTCCCTGACCATCAGGTCGCGCAGTGCGGAGGAGTCCGAGGGGGCGTAGTCGTACTCGTCCCAGCGCTCCCTCACGGTGGCCTCGTCCACAACGCCGCTTCCGCCGCCGCCGGATCCGACGAGGCTCTCCGCCAGGATCGCGCGGGAACCCTCCGGGTCGTCGGCGATCGTGGCGGTGGCGTCACCGACGGCGTCGACCAGGCCGTCCACCTTCCCCGGCGCCTCGCGGAGCAGGGTGTCGGAGACCACCTGCAGCATGGTGCCGGTGTAGAGCTCCGGCGGCACCTCGATCTCCACGTAGTCGTCGCCGAGGGCCGTACGGGTCGGCTCGTAGAAGGTGTCGAACATCAGCCCGGCGTCGATGTCGCCATTCGCCAGGGAGGTGGCGAAGTCCGCCGGCCCGATGTTGACGATCTCGGCGTCGACGTCGTTCTCGGCGAGCAGTTCGTCGAGGATGAAGTTCATGTTGGTGCCCAGCGTGACCCCGACCTTCTTGCCGTCGAGCGAGCCGATGTCCTCGACACCGGAACTCCTGTTCCCGATGACCCGGTAGTTGTCGTAGCTGCTCAGCGCCGCGACCGCGGTCACGTCCTGGTCGCGCAGCGCGGCTGCCGCCAGCGGGAACTCGGTGAGGACGGCGGCGTCGACGCCCCCGCCGAGCAGTGCCTCGAGGGCGTCCCTGCCGCTGTCGAAGGGGGTCGTGGCGACGTCGAGCCCGTGGTCCTGCCAGTAGCCCTCCTCCCCCGCCACGGCGATCTGCGGGGCCGTCCAGCCCGCGGACCAGCCGAGCGAGACGTCGGCACCGTCCGGCGAGTCGTCCTGCGATCCACCCGAGCAGGCGGACGTCCCTGCGAGGGAGGCCACGGTGGCCAGGGTGGCCAGGGCCAGAAGCGCCCGGCGTGGCCGGTGCGGTGACGTGTTCAGCATGGTGTCCTCAGGTTCTCTCTGACCGAGTGGTCGATGGTGCGCAGGATCGTCCTGCGCAGGCTGGCGTGGTCGTCACCGGGGTTGGTGGCGTCACGCGGGCGGGGTGTGGTCACGACGTGGTCGGCCACGACGGTCCCCGGGGACGGGGACATCACGTGCACCGTGTCGCTGAGCAGCAACGCCTCGTCGACGTCGTGGGTGACGAACAGGACCGTGGTCCTGCGCTCGGCCCACACCGAGGTGAGCAGTTCCTGGGTGTGGCGGCGGGTCGTGGCGTCGAGGGCGCCGAAGGGTTCGTCCATCAGCAGCAGGGCTGGCTCCGCCGCGAGCGCCCGTGCCAGGGCGACACGCTGCTGCATGCCCCCGGAGAGCCGGGACGGGTAGCTGTCGGCGTGCCCGGCCATACGCACGCTGTCCAGGTACTCCTCGGCGACGGCCCGACGGTGTAGACGCCCCGGCACCAGCGGCCGCAACGCGACCTCGACGTTGGCCCGGGCGCTCAGCCAGGGGAACAGGGCGTACTGCTGGAAGACCACCCCGATGTCCGCCCCGGCACTGCGCACCACCCGTCCGTCGAGCGTGACCTGCCCGGCGTCCGGTGCGGTGAAACCGGCGGCGATGTTCAGCAACGTGGACTTGCCGCACCCGCTGGGCCCCACGAGGCTGTGGAAGGACCCCGGCGCCAGCGACAGTGTCGTCTCCGCGAGTCCGGAGGTCGCGGTGAACTGCTTCGAGACTCCGGTGATCTCCACGGCTCCCGGGGCGTTCATGAGCGCTCCCACCGCAGCAGCTGTCGTCCGGTCGTGCTGATCAGCAGGTCCACCGCGGCGCCGAGCACGCCGAGGGTGACCAGTCCCACGAACATGGCGTCGGTGGCGAGGTACTGGCGGGACTCCTGGAGCTGGAAGCCGATCCCGGAGGACGCACCGGTCAGTTCCGCGGCGATCAGGCTGATGAATGCCACCGAGGCTCCGAGTCGCAGTCCCGTGACGATCGACGGGGAGGCCGCGGGCAGCACGACCACCAGGAACTGCCGTACCCGTCCGACCCCCAGGGAGGTCGCGGCACGAAGGTAGGTCTGCGGGACCGCGAGCGCGCCGGCATGGGTGTTCAGCCACACGGTCAGCCCCACGGCGTAGGCGATGACGGCGTACTTCGACTCCTCGCCGATGCCCAGCCACACGATCGCCACCGGTACCAGCGCGATGGCGGGCACCGGACGCAGCAGCACCAGAATCGGGCCGAGCAGCCTGCTGACCAGGGCGATCCTTCCGGTCGCGAGTCCGAGGACCACGCCCGCGCCGGCGCCCAGCGCGAATCCGACGACGACTCGGGTCAGTGACGGCACCACGTTGTCGGCGAGGTAGCCGTGGGAGTACAGCCCGCGTGCGGCCGCGGCGACGGTGGACGGGCCGGGGAACATCTGCGCGTCGTCGACGACGACGGCGGCGAGCTGCCAGGCCAGCAGAAACAGTGCCAGCGAACCGGCGAACCACGCCGCGGGGACGAGCCGGCTGATGTGTCGTGTACTCACCGGTCACCTCCCGGGACCACGGTCGTCGCGCCCTGCTCCAGGGTGAAGCGCACGGGGGCGGGCGGGCCGTCTGCCCGTCCTGCTCCCCGGATGAGCGCCAGGGCGTTGGACGCCACGGCGTCCAGGTCCTGCCGGACGCTGGTGAGCGGGAAGAACTCGTGTCCGGTCACCGGTCCGCCGTCGAAGGTGACGACGGAGACGCCACCGGGGACGTCGCGTCCTGCGTCCGTCAGCGCCCGCAGGACGGCCCCCGCCTGACCGTAGGTACCGACGACGAAGGCGTCCGCCACCGGCGCACCGGTGCCGGACGCCTGAAGGTGGTCGGTGACGGCCCGGTAGGCGTCCGCGGCCGTGAGGTCGGTGGGGATGCGCGGCGCCGCGGCGTCCTGCGCGCCGAGTGCCGTGCGGAACCCGTCGTAGCGACGCTGCACCGTGTCGCGTCGCACCCCTCCGGTCTCCTCGTCGGTGAACCCGCCCACGAAGACCGGGCGCGTGGCGCCGGTGGCGAGGACGTGCCTGGTCGCCAACGCGCCGGCGTGGGCATGGTCGGCGGAGACCACACCACCGCCGCTCACACCGGAACTGTCCAGGCCGCGGGTGTTGTTCACCCACACCACCGGGACCCGGGCCGCGGCACAGACCGCCTCGGTCGCCGCGGCGTCGCCCTCGCCCAGCACGATGATGCCGGAGACGCCCGCGTCGATCAGCCGGGACGCGGCGTCCGCCTCCTTCGCCGGGTCGAAGTCGGTGTTGGCGAACAGCACGAGGTGGTCGTGACGTCCTGCCACGCGTTCGACCGCGTCGGCCACGCGGGAGAAGAAGGGCATGGTCACGTGGGGCACGAGCAGTCCGAGCATGGCGGTGGCCGCGCCGGTGCGCAGTGCGCGGGCGGTGCGGTCGGGGCGGTAGTCGAGGTCGACGAGCGCGGCCTCGATACGGGCGCGCAGGGCGTCCGACACCGGGCGCGGGCTCCCGCTCACCACGTAGCTCACCGCCGTGGTGGACGCGCCCGCGTGGGCTGCGACGTCGGCCAGGGTCGCGCGGCGGCGCGTTCCCCGGGATGTGTTCGGCATGGTCGTTCTCCTTGCAGTCTGCCGGTGGGACGCCGCCCAATGTAGGGGCGGGCCGATGTGGTGTGAAACGTTTCACTCACCACGATCCAATCGGTTCACGCTGCTGCCCGCGCTGTGTAGCTTGCGGGCACATGACACATCACAGAACCACCGGAGTGACCGTCCACGACCCCGCCTACGCCGGCGACGGCTACGTGCTCTTCGCCGCCCCCGACGGCGTGACCCGCCTGATCGACGACCTGGGCACGGTCGTGCGCAGCTGGGACCACCCCGGCGTGCCTTCCCGCGTGATCGACCCCGCGCTGGTCGGCGGGGAGAAGGGCCGGATCGGCCTGCAGCTCACACACCTGGACCCCGCCACCGAGGACCACGGCGGCATCTACCCGAACCGCACCGTGGGCGAGGTCTCGTGGGACGGCGAGGTGCGCTGGGAATGGGGCACGCAGACTCCCGGCGGTGCCGCCCGGCAGAACCACGACTGGCAGGTGCTCGACAACGGCAACCGGCTCTACCTGGTCACCGTCCCCCGGGTCGTGGAGGCTCTCGGCCCCGACACCGTGGGCGACCAGGGGCTCGTCGAGGTCGACCCCGGGGGGAACACCGTGTGGCGCTGGCTGCTCGGCGACCACGTCGACGAACTCGAACTCGACGACCGTGGCCTGGCGGACCTGCGGGCGAGCGCCCGGCGACACCCGGACACCCCGTGGGGCTACGCCGAGCTGAACACCGCCAACGTCATCGGCCCCAACCACCTGCACGGCGGGGACCCCGCCTCCCCCTTCACCCCGGGCAACGTGATCATCAGCTCACGCAAGGCGAACGTGGTCGCCGTCGTCGACCGGGCCGGCGGCGGTGACCGGATCCTGTGGCGGCTCGGGCCCTACTTCGACAGCGCCCCCGGCGACCACCACGAGCGCATCCTGCACCGCAGCGTCCCCCGCCCGCTGGACCAGATCTCCGGGCAGCACAATCCCCACCTCATCGCCGAGGGACTCCCCGGGGCCGGCAACCTGCTCATCTTCGACAACCAGGGAGGCGCCGGGTACCCGCCGGCGGCGTTGGGCATCTACCCGGGCTCACGCGTGCTCGAGATCGACCCGCTGACCCGCCAGATCGTGTGGCAGTACACCGCCGAGGACTCCGGGCGCCAACCGTGGGAGTTCTTCAGCGCCTTCGTCAGCAACGCCCAACGCCTGCCCGACGGCACCACGTTGATCACCGAAGGCATGCACGGGCGGATCTTCCGCGTCACCCCGGACGGACGCATCGTGTGGGAGTACGTGTCCCCCTACTCCGGAACGGCCGCCCCCGGCAGCGACACCGAGAGCTTCCTCGTCTACCGCGCCCAGCACGTGCCCCCGGAGTGGGTGCCGGTGGGCTGAGCGGAGCGCAATGCCGGGGACACCTCGGTGAAATACGGTGTCAACACCCCGCCGATACCGTCGGTATACATGACGTTTACACCTGGTTCCCCCTCCCCCGCCACCACCGCCGACCGCCTGTCCCGCACCTTCGGGCGCCGCCGTTTCCTGCAGATCGCCTCGGCCCTCGGCGCCGTGGGCGCCACCGGCGCCGCGACCGGCCTGACCGCATGCGGGCAGGACGCACCGGGCGCCGCGGCGTCCCCCGGCACGGCATCCGGCACGGCGTCCGGCGGAGCGTCCGGCGAGATCCTGCAGCCGGGCACCGGCTCGCTGCAGGCCGACCACTACCTGCCCTCGGAGGTCGACAAGGTGCTGTGGGGCTACCTGCCGTCCACGGACAGTGAACCGGTGCTGCGCATGCGCTCGGGGCAGACCGTCACCGTGGACACCGTCAGCCACGAGGGGATCATGGAGGACCAGGGACGCGACCCGGACGCCTGGTTCGGTGAGCAGGGCGTGGACCGCGCCGAGGTCCTCGACGACGCGCGAGACATCGCCGCCAACTACGACCGCACACCGCGCGACTTCGACAAGGACGGCCCCCACGTGGTCACCGGCCCCATCTTCGTCGAGGGCGCCGAACCCGGCGACGTCCTCAAGGTCGAGACCCTGGAGACGGCCCTGCGCGTGCCCTACGGTGTGGTGTCCAGCCGGCACGGCAAGGGCGCGTTGCGTCAGCTCCCCGACGGCGGTGCCCCGGACGGCATCAGCCTCGACGAGGTGATGCCGCCGGTCGGTGCCGACGGCACCGGTGGGAACGTCTCGGTGTTCACCCGCGCACACGACGGTCGCGGTGTCATGACCTCCGGGGAGCTCGAGCTGAGCTTCCCGCTGCGCCCGTTCATGGGGATGATGGGCGTGGCCACCACCGACGGTGGCGGCCCCACCGACGACAGCCGCAACTCCATCCCCCCGACGCTCGGCGGCGGCAACATCGACATCCGGCACCTCGCGGTGGGCTCGGCGCTCTACCTGCCGGTCTTCGCCGACGGCGCCCTGTTCTACACGGGTGACCCGCACCACGGCATGGGCGACGGCGAGGTCGCGTTGACCGCCATGGAGGGCTCGCTGCGCACCACGTTCCGGCTCACGGTGTGCAAGAAGGGCGACCACTCGACCCCCTCGGTCGCGTTCTCCTACCCCTTCGGCGAGACCGGGGACGCCTGGATCCCCATCGGCCTCTCCGACCCTGACGGTCTGGTCAACGGCTCCGACCGCGACCTGAACGTGGCGATGCGCCGGGCGGTGGTCAACGCCCTGGACTTCCTGGAGACCGACCTCGGCATCGAGCGGGCCGTGGCCTACGCCTACCTGTCCGCCGCCTCCGACTTCGCCCTGTCGCAGGTCGTGGACATCACCACCGGCGTGCACGGGCTGATCTACAAGGACGGGCTCCCCGCGTTGGGGTGAGCGGCGCCGCAGGTCAGGTGACCAGCTCCGGTGACCTCAGTCAGGACAGCTGGTAGCCCTCGGCGTCGCGGGCGTAGCGTCCGCTGCCGACGAGGATCAGGACGAACTCCACCATGGTCCAGACCCACAGCGCGAACATCATCGCGGAGCTGAGGAGGATGAGCAGCACACCCGCGCCGAGCAGGGTCTCGTCGTTGTCGTAGTACACGCTGCCGGTCATGGTCGTGTAGGTCTCGCTGCTGGCGACGATGAGGCCGTAGCCGCCGATCATGATCACCCACGAGACGAGCAGGATGACCAGCTGCGCGATGGCCCTGCCCTTGTTGCCGATGTAGAAGTTGTGGGCGCCGAAGCCGCCGAGGAAGAACGCGAACAGTGCCGCGGCGACCTTCGACTTCCGCGACACCGGCGGCGCGGCGTAGCCGGCCGGGTAGGACGCACCGGCCGGGTAGGCGCCGGGCTGGGTGGGTCCGCCCGGGTAGGGCTGGACGCCCGGGGCGCCCTGCGCCTGCTGGGCAGCCTGGGAATCGCCGCTGCCGGGGTAGCCCGGGTATCCCGGGACCGACTGCTCCTGGCCGTAGCTCTGGCTGTAGCCCTGAGCGTAGGACTGACCGTAACCCTGGCCGTAACCCTGCCCGTAGGCCTGGGTCTGCTGGTCGGCGGAGGCTTCGGGGGTTTCAGGGGTCTCCATGCCGGACCAGCGGCCCTTGGGCGCCTCGGGAGTCTCAGGGGTCTCAGGGGTCTCAGGCACCTGCGGCGCGTCGGAGTTGTCGGACGAGTCCGGGAAGGGGTTGTCCGAGGGCTTGGAGGAGTCGGTCACGGTGCTCTCCATCGTGGTGTTGACGACATAACGGGTTTAAGACTGTGGGAAGCATACCTTGTGTCCCCTCACCGAGGTTGACCGGCATTAATAATCTCGTGAACCAGCCCGGTCGACGTCGCGTAAGCTCCCGCCCACTCGCTCTCCCGCGGCCCGGCGACGTTGAGCACCAGGGCCCTCCCCGCAGCCGCCCGCAACCCGCGCAGCCAGGTGACTGCATCCTGCGCTCCCCCGGCGCCGACCACCAGACAGGGCCGGTCGTAACCGGCGGCGAGCCGCTCGGTGAGCGCGGTCCCCGGGGAGGACGCACCGGTGCCGGTGAGGATCAGCGTCACGTCACTGTCGCGGACGTTCCATTCCGTGCGCTGGGCGGGATCTGCCGAGAGGGTTTCCGACAGTTCCGGGTAGTCCACCAGCAGGCCTGGGGCGCTGGGACGGTCCTCCGCCCAACCGCCGGCCGGACACCAGCCGGTGGTCGCGACCCCGGCGGCCCTGGCCGCGTCGAGCGCTCCCCTGTCCACCCCGGACTGTCCGCCAGAACGGATGACGGAGAGGAATTCGTGGGGGCTGGGCAACCCCCGGCGCAAAAGCCCATTCATCTCGACCAGCCGGGTGACATTCGGACTCACGGCTTCGCCAGCCCGTCGACGATGAGGCCAATGTCGACGAAGTCGTCGTACGAGTTAGGTGCCGCGACCGATTCGGGATCCATCACCACGCTCACCTCGAGGGTGCTGAGGACCCGGTAGACCATGTCCAACGGGGCGGTCCACTTGTCCCCCAACTCGAAGGCGTTCAGCCACTGCCGTCCCACGTTCGCCTTCTCGGCGAGTGCGGACTGGGTGATCCCCTTCTCCAGGCGGACTTCACGGAGCTCCGGGCCGAGGTCGTCGGGACGATGGACAGTCACTGTCGTCATTCGACGACAATAGCAATTGTCGCCGCACGGCGACACCCCGGTGCCCCTCGTTCGGGTCGCAAGAATCACCTCAATCGGCGTCGCGTCGATAATCCGGCACCGGAACCACTATTTTTCCCAACAGATACACTATGGGAAAACATGACCGGCGTTGTGCCGCCATACAGCGCTCCGCCACAGCAGAAAAGACCCCGGATGCCTTCCACCTCGCTCTACAACCGCGTCGACCTCACAGTCGGCGGCGTGTCCGTCTCCGTCTACTACATGGGAGTCACCAACTACGCGCTCGCGAACAACCGTATTCCCGTCGTCCAGCACATCTTCGTCGACTCCGACGAAGAGCTCGCGGATCCGACACCCGTCGGAGAGATCTCCGTGCACGCAAGCGTCGACGGCGATCAGCTTTTCACCAGTGGCCCCATCACCCTGCCCTCCATGGACCCAGGAACGACCAATTTCCTGGAGCCCTACGACCTCACCCGCGTCCCCGTGGCAAGGACACTCGAGTCGACCGAGGCGCGTGGCGGCGAGTTGACGATCTCGGTCAAGCTGGGCGACGAACTCGCCCAGGAGACCGTCGACCTCCAGGTCCTGGCGCCGGACGAATGGTTCAACTCTCCGCTGTACTACGAGTCCCTGGCTGCCTTCGTCCAACCGAACTCGGCTAGCGTCACCCCGCTGCTGAGTACGGTCGGCGATCTGTTGGAAGAGCACACCGGCAGTTCGTCGATAGACGGCTACCAGGCAGGAGCTGTCCGCGTCACCGAGATCGCCGCAGCGGTTTTCGAGGCACTCCGGGGTCACGATATCCGCTACATCAATCCCCCTGCCTCCTTCGAACAGACCGGCCAAAGGGTCAGGAGGTCCTCCGAAGTTCTCACCACGAGACTAGGAACCTGCATCGACCTCTCGGTCGCTTTCGGAGCGGTGGCTGAGCAATGCGGACTGCACCCGGTCGTCATCATGATTCCCGGACATGCCATGGCCGGGGTCCTGATGACCGCGGATCCCTTGCCCACCCCGGTGATCACAGAACCCACGGTGATCAACAACTACATCCGCAGCGGTCGACTTCTGCCGATCGATGCTGTCTTCTATGACAAATCCGCCGGCTCGGCCTTCCGGGAAGTGGTTGAACGATCCCGGAAAACCCTCGAGGACACTGTCGTCCACGGCGTCATCGACGTTTACGGCTCCCACCGGGACGGAATCCACCCGTTCAGCGACAGCTCGATCGGTTCGTCCGCCGCGGCAACCACGGCTGACGCCACTGCTACGGAAACCAGGTCGGTGACCGGTTCCGTCGGTAGCACGACGACGGGGACATGGACCCTCCCCGACCTCGGGACGAACTCAGACGACGGCGCCTACAGTGACACCGATGACCCGAGTCCCGCGCGCGTTCAGAAGTGGAAACGTGAGCTTCTCGACCTGTCTCTGCGCAACCGCCTGCTGAACATGCGTACGGGACCCGAGGTCCTTGACTTCACACTTGCCCCAGGCACCTTGGCAGACCTGGACGACATGATCCACGACGGCCAGAAGATCGCCGTCCACCCTGTCGACGACGTCAGCGACAACCGCCGTCTCCAAGGCATCAGGAAAGTGACGGACCTGCCCTCAGAGCAGGTCGCCGATGACCTCACGGCACGGAATCGGGTGTACGCCGATCTATCGGACGCCCGCTACAGCTCGTGGTTCCGTACCCTCAACCGCCAGGTGCGCACCTACACCGAGGAGACCGGGGCTTCGAACCTGTACCTCACCCTCGGCGCCATGGTCCACCAGAACTCCGCAGGTTCTACCGCACTGGCACCGTTGTTCCTCATCCCGGTGAAGATCGTCGGAGGCCGGGGCAACGCCCGCTTTCAGGTCCAGGTGGACACCACCCAGGAGGCCACCCCGAACCACAGTCTGGTCGAATGGCTCCGGCAGGTACACAACGTCACCATCGATGACCTCGCCCGGCCGAAACTCGATGAATCCGGGCTGGACATCACGCACGCCTTGACCGCCATCTCGGCCTCCCTCATCAAGGCGAACCTCCCCTACACCGTGGTCGAGTCCTCCCGGCTGATCATCGCGAAGTTCTCGACCTATGGCATGTGGAAAGACCTCCGGGACAACTGGGAGACGTTCCTGGACCGCCCGGTCTTCAAGCATCTGACGATGCATGCCGGCAACGACTTCGCCGACCCAGCGGAGAAAGCCACAGGAGTTCCGGCGGAACGGGTCGTCGTGAGAGAGGACGAATTGGCCCTCCCCGTTCCCGCCGACGGTGCCCAGCTCCGTGCCATTACGGCCGCGGCCGCCGGGTACAGCTTCGTCTTGGAGGGACCTCCGGGGACCGGGAAGTCGCAGACGATCACGAACCTCATCGCCCAGTGCATGAACCTCGGAAAGCGGGTGCTGTTCGTCGCGGAGAAGCAGGCCGCGCTGGACGTCGTCCGTGACAGGTTGTCGAGAGTCGGACTCGGCCCATTCACTCTGGATCTGCACGGTACGGAACAGCGTCCAGCTGCGATACGTCAGCAGCTCAAGGAGGCCATCGACGCCGAGATGCACTACGACATGCATCTCTGGGACGCAGCCGTGGCCAATCTCAGGGCCCGGCTCGCACCGTTGTCGGAGTATCCGGGACAGATCCACGACGCCAACGGGGCCGGGTATTCGCTGTGGTCTGCCGTCTCGACCCTGACGGTGGACGGCGAGGGACCAACGGCTCCCGTGCCCGAGCACGTCGTGGCCACGCCCGCGGCACCCCTCGTCGAAATCCGTTCCATGGTCTCGTCCCTGGCATCCCAGGCACAGGTCACCGACTTCAGCGCCACCTCACGGTGGAGCCTTGTGGGGGCTGTTCCTGCCACCTCCGGTGGACTGATGTCCGCTTGGAAGCAGCTTGAACAGGCGCAGAGCCTCTTCAGCAAGCTTCCTGAGCTTGCCCGGGTCGTTCAACGTGACGACATCGACAAAATAGTTGACCAGCTCCGCGAGGTCGAGTCGGTCCCCGCCGCCGATCGTCTCAGTCGGGAACAACAGCGCAGGTACGCCAATACCCCTGACCAGCTCACGGCGCTGGCCAGGGAGGTGGACAGGATCGCGGCAGATTTCCAGGCCGCAGCCGCCTTGTTCTCCTCGTCCTTCATCCGATCGGGGGACCCGGCGGTTGTGTTCCAGAGCCTGGAAGCCACGAGAAAGGGGCTCCTCGGGAAGAAGAAGCGAATGGAGGCCTACAGGCGCGCACTGACCGTCGCGGTCCCGCCTGCCGTCATGGAGATCGATGTCGACGGCGCCTACGCCCCCGACCGCGTGGAGCCACAGCTTCGCCGGATCCCCCAGTTGCGGGCGGTTGCGGAAGACCTCGATAGGCGAATCGGCGCGGTTGCCGGCGCCGAAGCCCTGACCGGCAGGACCCCCGCCGACCCCGCTCTCCCGGCCGATCTGTGGCAACGGGGCGATGACCTGCGACACGCGATCACCAACTCCGCTCGACACCCCGAGCTCGTGGCACTCGAGGATCATGCCAGATCGGCGGGAATTGAGGTACCGCTTTCGGAGGTGATCACGGACATCATCGGTGCCTGGCAGGCATGGACGAAGGTCCTTTCCGCCACTCCCCACTCCGTGGATACCTGGATCACGGCACAAGGGGAAACGGGCTGGGTGGATGCCTGGCTGTCGGTCTCCTCCGCATGGGGTGAGGACATCGAGAACTCGGGCTCTTCACTGCCGACCCGTACCGCCCAATGGGAGGACGTCGCCCGCCCGCTACGCGGCATCGGGCTGACGGAGTTGGTGTCGATCGTGGAGCAGGGCGACCTGGCTCCCCGCGACCTGGAAATGGCGCTGAACCGGGGCCTCGCCACCGCCTCCGTCGCCGAGCGGAGTCATCGCTTCAACCTGAGCTCCTTCCACCGGACTCTGCGTGAAGAAGAACTGTCCCAGCTGCACCGCGCGATCGCACGCGTGCAGGACGAGGCCACCCGAGCGCTACCCGCCCGCCTCCTGGGGCGGCGCCCCTACATCGCCGGGCAACTCGATGGGAAGGCCGCACTGCTCAGGCGGCAGTTGGACGCGAAGCGCAACGCGAAGTCCTTCCGTTCTCTGCTCGGAGAGTTCGGGGACGAGATCCTCGCCACCACCCCCTGCTTCTTCGTCAGTCCTGCGTCACTGGCGACATTCGTCGATTCCAGCTCCGTGACGTTCGACACCGTCATCTTCGACGAGGCCTCGCAGGTCACCGTCGACCAGGCCATGGGCGCACTGGGGCGGGCGAAGTCCGCCATCATCGTCGGCGACAGTAAGCAGATGCCCCCGACACGAATCGGGAAGACGTCGACGGCGAACGATGATGACCTACCAGTCGAAGACGACAAACAGAACGACGCGATGGCCGACGTGGACGACCTCGAGTCGATCCTCTCCGAGGCGGTCGAGTCCGGACTGCCTCAGCTGTGGCTGTCGTGGCACTACCGTAGCCAGGACGAGTCCCTCATCGCCTTTTCCAACGACCGCTACTACCAGGGGAATCTGTCGAGTCTTCCTTCCCCCGGCGGTGTCCCCGGCGCCGGGGTATCCGTGCAACAGGTTGGTGGGCAGTTCATCCGTAAGGAGGACGTCAAGGAGACAGGGGCCGCCTTGGGCACCAACCCTGTGGAGGCACGGACCATCGTGGAATCGATTGTCAGGCGTGTCAATGATCCGCTGACCAGCCAGGAGTCTCTTGGCGTGGTGACTTTCAACGTCCCGCAACGTGATCTCATCCAAGATCTCCTCGACGAGTGTGGCGACCCGTTGGTCTCACGCCGCCTCGTCCCCGGACAGGACGGGATCTTCGTCAAGAACCTCGAGAACGTCCAAGGCGATGAACGCGACGTGATTCTCTTCTCCACCGCATTCTCCAAGAAGACCGACGGAGGATCGATGCCGATGAACTTCGGCCCCTTGTCCCGTACCGGCGGCGAGCGTCGACTCAATGTGGCGGTGACCCGGGCGCGTAAGGAAGTTGAGCTGCTCTGCTCCTTCCAACCGTCCGAGATCGACCTGAACCGTACGAAGTCGGCAGGGCTCCGGGATCTTCGTGGCTACCTCGAGGCAGCGGAGAAGCACGGCACCCCCGGTTCGCGGCACAGTTCTTCAGCATCGGTGAACGTCAACACCATCCGCGACGACCTGGCCTCGGCCCTGCGCAACCGCGGCTGGGTGGTCGAGACCGACTACGGGCTGTCGTCCTACACCCTGGATCTGGTGGCGCGCCCAGCCGACGACGACCGGTGGCACGCAGCAGTCCTCACCGACGGCGACAAGTGGAACAACATGTCGACCGTCGCCGACCGTGACCTCACCCCCGCGCTTCTGGAGAAGCTCATGCATTGGGCCACTACGGTCCGTGTCTGGCTCCCGGAATGGATCGAGGACCGCGACGCCGCCATCGACCGGGTTGATGCGGAGATTCGTGCCGCCGGCGAACAGATCGCCCAGCAAGACGCAGACCGTGCCCGCATCATCGCGGAGGCGGAGGCAGCGCTAGAGGCGGAGCGGACGCGTATCGCTGCCGAGCAGCAAGCCGAGACAGAGGCTCGCGAACGTGCAGTGGCTGAACTGGAGGCTGATGACCAGGCCGCGGGCCCCGAATCCCCAGAAGGCGCAGACGCTTCGGACGTCGAGGCCGTGGTCGACGACCTGTTGGGACGTACAGACACTGACATCGATGACGAAGAAACTCCCGTCCAGTGGTCCGGGCGCCAAGGCGGACAGGAACTCCCCGCAAACCCGTTCGCAGACAATTCCGCCGTCGGTCAGTCGGATGAACCGGCACCTACAGTCGCGTATGCCAGGGCTACCGACCGCGAGCCTGCTCCCAGGCCCACCATCGAATCCAGCGGTGATCCTGCACTTCCGACGACGCGCCCATACGAAGCGCTGGCGGTCTCACCTCCATTTGGTGAGCGCGAGGAACTGGAGAAGGGCTTCTCCAAGTCACGGAGTTCCGAACTCGTGGAGCAGGTTTCCCGGATGATCGCTGACTCAGCCCCCGTCAAGCTCGATCTACTCCGGTCAGCGATCGCGAAGCGGTTCGGCCGGCAAAAGACCTCGAGGAAGGTGAACACAGTCATCGACCAGCTCATTCCAGAGGAACTGATACACAACGAGGGAAGTGTCGTCGACGATTTCGTCTGGCCGACCGCGGCAGGACCAGACGGTTGGAACCATGTCAGACAGTCCGAAGGTCGACGCAACCTGCCGGACATCCCGCTGAAGGAGATCCAGTGCGCAGCGCAGCTCGTACTCTCTGACTGGCCCCAGCTGGCTCAGCCCGACCCCGACTCCCGTGAAAAGCTCCAGCGCGAGATCATGGCGGTGTTCGGGCTCGGCAGGCTGACCAAGCCCTCAAGGGACAGGATCGACTGGGCCGTGGACTCCTTGTAGCGACGGGAGCGTGGCTCCCTACCTGACCCGGCTGGATGTCGTGGGATGACTCCGCCCCCGGTCACATCCACAGCCGCTCGAGCAGCTCCACCGCCTCGTGGTCGGAGCGGTGGCGGAACCTGGCGAGGATCTTGCGCCGGGGCGCATCAGCCTTCAGCCCCAGTGCCACCGCCACGGCGGAGGTGTTGTCCACGTCATTTGCGGACGCCTCAGCGCCGACGTGCTCGGCGAGCCAGGCCATGCCTGCACCGGAGTCGAGGGTCGCCGGCAGACCCGGTGTGACGGAGAAGAACTCGCCGTTGTGCAGGTCGACCCATACCCTCTGCCCCAGACCGATGCGCTGGTCGTCGAGGATCCGCTTGATCGAACCAACGGCGCTGTTGCCGATATTTCCCCAGGTGAGCCGCTGCGCACCCCAGTCGCTAGGGATCTCCCGGGGCTCGCCCCACTCCAGCCCCAAGCTCGCGGTCAAGCCGTTGGGCACGATGAACCCGGAACCCCGGAGGTGGTCCTTGTTCACGGTCATCAGGTGGCACCAGCGTCCGTCTCGCATGTACACCGCATTGGAGTCCTCCGGCTCCGCGGTGTTGACCATCGGCTCGGTACGGCGACGGACGATGCCGTCAGACAACTCGAACTCCCCTGTGGCTGCGTAGGTGCGCACCGACTGTGCGGACACCCCGAATTTGCGGGGCAGTTCCTCCAGAAGATCGTCGATGGGAACGCCGGCTTCTGAGGACTCGGCGGACTCTAGCGACTCTGCGGCGTCTAGTCGCCGGCCGATGAGGTCGGCGATGCCGGTGTACTCCTCCAACCCCCACCTCGTGAGCGCCCACCGGTCGATGCTCACCCGTGAGATGGCGTCGCTGGCGCCGAGGCCGTTGCGGAAGGATCGCTCGGACTTGGTCTCGTTGCCCGCGGAGTAGATCTCCATGGCACCCATCGGCTCACCAACCATGGACAGCACGGCCGCGGCCCTCGCCGGGATCGACCCGGCACGGGTGAAGACGTGCTCCCCCGCCATGTGGAAGCCGCAGGTGCGCAGCCATTCCCGCAGCACCTTCTCGTCGTCCAGGCTGGAGCGCTCCAGGATGTCCGCCACCCGGGCCACGCCCTCCTCGTTCGCCATCGGGGTCACCAGGTTGCCGGTGCGCTGGGCGGCGGTCGGAAGGTCAGGGAAGCACACCCAACTGTCGTCGACCCGGAAGTCGTCGTCGAAGGCGTCGAGGATCTGCCACAGCGGCACCTCCCAGCCTGGCTGGGTCACGGCGAGTTCGGGGAAGACCCCGGTGACTGCCTCGAGCGTGTTCACCGGGTGCGCGTGGACACGGATGCCGGCGAGAAGGTCCGCGACCGGCCCACTGGTGACGATGGGCCGCAGGCGGGTCATGAGCTTCTTCTCAACCTGCCGGACGCGTTCGCGTGTCACCCCGAACTCCGAGCCGAGTTCGTCGAGGGTGGCGGCATCCAGCGCGACGAAGCGCTTGCGCAGGATCAGTTGTTCGCGCTCATCGCAGGCGGCCCAAGCACGTGCGAGGACGTCCTGGACGGTGCCTCTGCGCATGGTCGTCGCGATGCTCAACGCGCCGTCCTCGTCGCCGGCGCGCGCCAGGAGGTCCTCGACGTAGGACGGCAGTTCACCGTCGACCGCGGAAATGCCGGCATGCTCCACCGCCGCGCGCAGGCTGCCGTGGGTGCGTGCCAGGTAGCTCAGCAGTCCGGTGGCGACGTCGACCGCCTCCCCGAGGATTTCGCTGAAGGCCTGGTCGTCCTCGTCGTAGAACTGCCCGGACAGCCCCGTCTCGGCGTCATCGTCGTCGAAGGACTCTGCCGTGTCCGGTTCGTCGTCCTGGTGGCGATCGTGGCGCGAGGCCTCCAGGACGGTGCGTGGGTTGATCTCCCCGCTGCCGGAGTTCTCCAGTTCCCCGAGCAGGCGGGCGAACCCGGATTCGGAGACCACCGGTATGCCCAGGTCACGTGCCTTGGCGGCCTTGCGGCTGAAGGAGTCCGGGTCGGCGGCGACGAGTAGCGCCGAGGCCTTCTTTACCCCTCCCACGTCCAGCCCGGCCTCGGTGGCGCGTGCCTCCCACACCTCGCGGGGGATCTCGGTGGCACCGGTGAAGGTCACCCGGTCACCAGGCGCCAGGTGCAGTCCCGGACGGGCCTGCGCTCCCCTGCCCGCGCCCACCGTGCCCGCGGCGTCCGGCGATTCCAGGAACCGAGAAATCTCATCTTCGGGAACGCCGAGTGCCCGTGCCGCGGCCAGCAGGTCGTCGTGTTCCTCCTCGGTGACGGTGCCGTCGGCCCAGGCGAGGACGGCGAGCTGGCGGATGAACCCGGTGTGCAGGTCCACCGCGGTCTCCCGGCTGATGCCAAGGTCAGCGGCACAGTCGGTGAGTTGCTGGACCTCGTGGGCGGACAGCACCCGGTCGAGCATCGCCGTGGACAGCAGGTCCAGGTACTCATCCACGTTCGCGTCGCCGGCCAGCGGGATGCCGGAGGAGAGCTGGTTCAGCCACACCCCGTCGTGCACGCCGGACGCCACGCCGGTGCGTGGGCACAGCGCGACCTCGGCCCCGCTGCTGAGTTCGGCGACCGGCAGCTCCACGGTCCTGAGACCACCGAGGAAGCCCTCCACGGTGCTGCGGTGGGTCCCCAGGTAGTGCTGGAGCAGTTCGGCGGTGGCTTCGGCGTCCCCGAGAGCGGCGTGGGCGTGGGCGTTGTTGATACCTGCGGCGGCGAGTGCGGTGGACAAGCTACGACCGGAGGCCGGCAGCACGGCGCCAGTGAGCTTCTGGGTGCACAGATACGACTCGGCGAAAGGCGCAGCGGTGATACCCAGGCGGGCGAACTCGGCGCCGAGCAGCCGGGTGTCGAAGGGTGCGTTGTGCGCGACGAAGATGCGCCCGCTCAGCTGCTCGGCGAGATCGCCGGCGATGTCGGCGAAGCTCGGGGCGCCGATGAGGTCGGTGCCGGAGATACCGTGGATTCTGGTGTTCGGGATGTCGCGCTGGGGGTTGATCAGCGTGGACCAGCGGCCTGTGACGGTACCGTCCGCGTCCGCGTGGACCACCGCCACCTCGAGGACGCGGTCACGGTTGCTGAAACCGGTGGTCTCGACATCGACCACGGCGAAGGGACTGAGCTGAGTCTGTGAAGTCATCAAGGGGAAAGTATATCCTGCGCCCCGGACGCGAACGAGCACGCTGTTCGAACAGCAGCGAGGAAACCGACGCCACCGCCTGCAGGTCCCAGGTAGTGTGGTCGGCGCAAGAGCGACCCGACAGGCTTCCACCCGGACATGCCTCCACGTCGCACGAGAATTTCGTGCTTCCAGGAGACCAGTGTGGACCGTCGTGTCGCCTCACCGACCCCGATCCGGGTCGGAGTTATTTCAGTGCCCATCGCCCCAAAGAACGCCGCGGACTACGAATTCGCGCTCGACAGCGGAACGTGGGGTTCACGGCGTGAGCTCGATTCCGCGGACCCGTCGGCTCCCCGCCCTCACGATGTGCTGCTCATCGCCACGGGTTATCAGCGCCGAGATCCCGAGACCGCGAAGGGAACGACCAGCAACCCATGGGTCGGCCGGGAGATCTACAACCGCGGCACCATCGGCAACACGTTCGCCGTCAAGGTGACCGGGCCTATGTACACGTCCGCCTCGCCGCACTGGCCGGGCGAGGACGGAAGCGAAGGTATTCGATACCCCTACCGCTTCCCCATCACTCCCCTGGGGTCGCGGGAGGACATCGCCATCGAGGACTTTCCGCCGGAGCTCCATGACTGCTTCCACCTATCGATCAACAACGGATCCCGTCCCATCGTGGCCGAGGTCCAACCGGAGCATGCTCAGAAACTCGCAGAACTCCTCGGGTCAGCCAGCCGGGAGGAGCCGATCGGGTCCGGACCTGACACCAAGGTGGACTACATCGATCCCTTCGACGTTCTCTACAAGAGGTCCCCAAAGAACAACGCCGGAGCAGGACGCCAGCAGAACCCGAAGAAGCGCAAGGCGATCGAGCTCCACGCCGAGGACGAAGCAGTGAAGCACTACGAGAACCTGGGATGGACGGTGAAGCGGATCGGAGCACCCTACGACCTCAAGTGCACCCGCGGCGACGAATACCTCCGTGTCGAGGTGAAGGGGACGACGGGCGCCGCCGGCGAAGTGGAGTTGACCGTCAATGAGGTCGCGAGTGCCAGGGAGCATCCGTCGGAACTCTTCGTGGTCTCGAACATCTACGCCCGCCCTTCCAAGGACGAGGAGGACGACGGGGGCCTGGACTTCGTCGCCACCGGCGGCCGCGCCCATGTCCTGCACGCCTGGGAGCCGTTGGAAGACGACCTCTCAGCAACCAGGTACTGCTATCGCCTTCCCCAGGATCAGGCAGAAAGCTTCGAAGTCGAATGAACCTGCGCGGGCGCAGAACCGTCAAGGTAGTGTGAACCGGGTAAGAGCGACCCGACAGGCTTCTATTCAGACATGCCTCCACGTCGCACGATGTTTCGTGCTGCCTGGAGAATGTTTTGCCCCTGCTTCGGACCTCCGCCTCCGAGATCCTTGACCGGTTCACCGACCCTTCGACCCTGTCCGAACTCATGGCACAACAGGCCCACTTCCGCGGTCTCGGCGGGGTGAACACCGCAGAGCTGAACGCCTGGGAGGCCAGCATCCCGGTGCTGGCCAGGGTCCTTTCGGACGCCGGCCTCGGTGCGGTGCCCGTCCTCCTCGAGCACCAGCTTCCGCTGATCTCGAAGCGGGTGGACGCGGTGCTCGCCGGCACGCACCCGACGACCGGCGAGCCCTCCTACGTGGTCATCGAGCTCAAGCAGTGGTCGAGCGCGACCTCATTCGAGGGCAACCCCGAACTGGTCGACGGTCCCGGGCTCCTTGGTGCCCCTCGGTCGCACCCGGTTCTGCAGGTCGACGACTACCGCAGCTACCTCACAGATTTCGCGACGGTCCTGGCCGGTCACCCGGAGCGCGTCCACGGCGCCGCATTCCTGCACAACGCCATGTCGAGGGCGGACATCGCCGAGCTGGACGATCTGGTCACGACCACCGACTCCAAGCTCTTCACCGGCGCAGAGATCGCAGACTTCTCCGAGTACCTCAAGAGCCGCCTCTCCCCCGTCTGCGACCCTGCCCCGGCCGACGAGCTGATGAGCACCTCGTTCGCCCCGTCACGCCAACTCCTCGACCATGCTGCGGCAGAGATCCAGGAACGCGAGGAGTTCGTTCTCCTCGACCGCCAGCACGATGCCGTGCGTCTCGTGCTGCACCAGGTGAAGAAGGCCCACCAGGCGGACAGCAAGCGGGTCATCGTGGTGTCTGGCGGCCCGGGCACCGGGAAGTCAGTGGTCGCGTTGTCCCTGCTGGGTGAACTCGCCCGGGACGGTCGCCGGGTCATGCACGCCACCGGATCCAGCGCCTTCACCAAGTCGCTGCGCAAGATCGCCGGGCACCGCAGCACCGCGACACAAAAGCTCTTCCTGTACTTCAACAGCTTCCAGACTGCCGAGAAGAACATGCTGGACGTCCTCATCGCCGACGAGGCTCACCGCATCCGTGAGACGTCCACCGGCAGGTACACCCCTGCTGCGCAGAGGGCGCAGAACCGCCCGCAGCTCGACGAGCTCATCGACGTGGCCCGCACCCCGGTGCTCCTGCTCGACGAGAACCAGGTCGTGCGCCCCGGCGAGCTCGGCTCGCTCTACGAGATCACCCGCTTCGCGGAGGAGAAGGGACTCGAGGTCGTGCACGTGCGGCTCACCGAGCAGTTCCGGTGCGGCGGCAGCCTCAGCTACACCCGCTGGGTGGAGAGCATCCTCGGGTTGGACGCCGACCTCGACATCACCGGGCTCCCCGACGACGATCTCGCCGAGACCGACAGCGACCCGCTGCCCGACATCGACTTCGCCGAGCTCCACAACATCCAGGTCCGTAACCTTCCCCCGGGCGAGCCGCCGGTGCTGGCGCCTGACTCCCACGTGTCGGTCACGGTGGCGGACTCTCCTGAGGAGATGGAGGAGATCCTGCGGAAGAAGATGTCCCGTGGCTTCTCCGCCCGCATCGCCGCCGGCTTCTGCTGGTCCTGGACGAAGGTGAAGAAGGGCGACCAGGAGCTCGTCGACGATGTGCGTCTGGGCGACTGGTCGCGCCCCTGGAACAGTCCTGCCGAGCGGCGCATCAAGAATGCGCCTCCGGGTTTCCGGTGGGCCACCGGCGAGGGCGGCTTCGACCAGATCGGCTGCATCTACACCGCCCAGGGCTTCGAGTTCGACTGGTCCGGGGTGATCATCGGCCCGGACCTTGTGTGGCGCGACGGCGACTTCGTCACCGTCCGGTCAGCTAACGCCGACCCCTACCTGGCGAAGAAGGACCTCTCGGACCACGACTTCGACGTGCTCATCCGGCACGTCTATAAGGTCCTGCTGACCCGCGGGATGCGGGGGACGGTCATCTACTCCCCTGACCGGCAGACACGCGAGATCTTGCGGGATCTGCTCTCAGAGCAGGCAGAGGCGGAGGTCGACCAGTGAGCGCACCCACCACCCCGGGGTCTCCGCTGGCCGCCCACTCGTACTCCATCCGCACCTACGAATTCTCCATCGACGGGCACATGGAACTGCACCAGGACCGCCTGATGCATGACTGGCCGGTCGTCTACGTGCTGCACCGGCCTGCCACGTCCCGCAAGGACACAGGTGAGGTGTACATCGGCGAGTCGTTGAACATGGACAAGCGCTTCGGTGACCACCTCAAGAACGAGGCGAAGGCCGGGCTCCAGGTCGCCGAGGTGATCGTGGACGACACCTTCAACAAGTCCTCGTGCCTCGACCTCGAGTCGTTCCTGATCAACCTCAGTTCCGGCGATGAGTCGAACCGGACGTTGAACAGCAATGCCGGCCAGCAGGAGAAGAACTACTACAACCGTTTCTACTACCAGCTGAGATTCAAGGAGATCTTCGAGCAGCTGCGGGCCAAGGGCATCTTCTCGAAGTCGATCCGGGAGATCGAGAACTCCGAGATGTTCAAGTACTCGCCGTTCAAGTCGCTCAACGAGGACCAGATGTCGGTGGTCAGCGACATCCTGGACGGTCTGGTGGAGGACCTCGGTTCCCCGGCCGGCACCAACCAGGTGGCGGTCGTCCAGGGCGACCCGGGGACGGGAAAGACCATCGTCGCCACATTCCTCATGAAGCTGCTGGCAGACCTGGGGTCGTTCGTCGACGACGGTGACGAGAAGCGGGAGTCGGTCTTCGAGGACTTCTACCTCGAGGACGTCCGCGCGTTGTTCCGCCACCGCCGTATCGGCCTGGTGGTGCCGATGCAGGATCTGCGTAGGACGTTGACCCGGGTGTTCTCGGCGACTCCGGGGCTGTCCGGGGACATGGTGCTCAGTCCTCGGGAGGTCGCGCTCGACGAGCGCCGCTTCGACCTGCTGGTCGTCGACGAGGCCCACCGGCTGAGCCAGTTCGGCGCCCAATCGATCGGCACGCTGACCAAGGAGTTCCGGGAGATCAACGAGTCCCTGTTCGGCGGGGATCGGCCCGAGGCGTCACAGCTGGACTGGATCCGCGCCCGTTCCGACAACACGATCCTGATGGTGGACACGTCGCAGACCGTGAAGCCGATCGACCTGTCGACGTCCGTGCTGCGAGCCTTGATTGACGCGCAGGACGCAAACCACCGCCGCGAGTACAGGCTGCATTCCCAGATGCGCTCGGTCGGCGGGAACGACTACATCGACTACATCAAGCAGGTGCTCTCCGCGTACCCTCCGCAGGCACAATCCGACTTCGGCCCCTACGAGGTCGGACTGGTCGACGATCCACGCGAACTCGTGGAGCTGATCTGCAGGAAGAACAGCTCCCACGGACTCTCCCGCGTGGTCGCCGGCTACGCCTGGGACTGGGTGAGCAAGAAGAACTCACAGGACTACGACATCCACCTGGCCAATGACGTGCACCTGCGCTGGAACTCGACCATCACGGACTGGATCAACTCCCCCAAGTCCGTGGACGAGGCGGGGTCTATCCACACCGTCCAGGGCCATGATCTGAACTTCGCCGGCGTGATCATCGGCCGCGATCTGCAGTACGACCTCGAGGCCGAGAAGCTCGTAGTCAGCAAGGACGACTATAGGGACAAGACCGGCAAGCGGAACAACAAGCTCGCCGGCAAGACCACCACGGACGAGATGCTCTTGGAGTTCATCACGAACATCTACTACGTTTTGATGACCCGAGGGGTCCACGGCACCTTCATCCATGTGGTGGACCCCGGCCTGCGGGAGTACCTGGGCAGGTATTTTCCGACGATCTCTCAAATCGCCCCTTAACCGAGATGATTCATCTGGGTATCGCCTCTGGGCGGTATGGTCACCCGTTCTTCCCAATCGCGTTGAGATGAAGAGACCGTTCATCGCCGACCGATCTTCCCTGTCAGCGAAAGTAGGAGAATAGGCGCCGGATGCATATTTCTTCCTCCTACCGGGAAGCATTCACCGCCAAGATAGGCACAGCGAAGTCTCTGATACTGCCGTTGCCACAAGCACTACAACCCATGCCATGGGCACTGCCATCAATATATTCCTGTAGATGATTTCGGTATCCGACATTACTGAAAGTAACGGAAATCCTGCGTCAAGGAATACCGGAACAGGAACAGATGGAATCGCCGTAGTCACGTTCGCAATAAAAGTGATCACTTCCCGGCATTACGATCTTGGGAAATTGATTTACTGGATATTTCGATGGCCGATGTTCACATATCATATCCTTCGGTGTTGTCGTCCGATATAGACGGTGCCAGTATCGATGCCCCGGACAGCAATACTCGGTTGCAACACATCCGAATTCGCTACCCTGGCCAGCTTAGATACTAGGCCGCTGATCAACGGGAAAGACCCAGACGCGACACGAACAGACGAAGCATTATTTATGCGGGTGCTACAACGCTTTCTTCGTACTTCTTGGCGGCTTTCCGGGGGCCAGGCGAATTGCCCGTACTAGGAGACCTCCAGCTCCACCCCGGTCGCCGCCGCAACATCCTCCACGCTGACCCCAGGCGCGGTCTCGCGCAGCACCAGGCGTCCACCGAACCCACCGTCACCGTCGCGCACCACGTCAATCACCGCCAGGTCCGTGATGATGCGGTCCACCACGCCCTGGCCGGTCAGCGGCAGCGTGCACTCCGACAGGATCTTCGGCGAACCGTCCTTCGCCACATGGTTCATCAGCACGATCACCTTGCGCGCACCGTGCACCAGGTCCATCGCCCCGCCCATGCCCTTCACCATCTTGCCCGGCACCATCCAGTTCGCCAGGTCACCGTGGCGCGAGACCTCCATCCCGCCGAGCACCGCCACGTCCACGTGTCCGCCACGGATCATGCCGAAGGACAACGAGGAGTCGAAGAAGGCCGCACCCGGGTTCACCGTCACCGTCTCCTTGCCGGCGTTGATAAGGTCGGCGTCCATTTGATCCTCCGTGGGGTACGGCCCGGTGCCCAGGATGCCGTTCTCGCTGTGCAGCACCACGTGCACCCCCTCCGGCAGGTGGTTCGGGATCAGCGTGGGCATGCCGATGCCCAGGTTCACGTACTGGCCGTTCTCCAGCTCCTGGGCGGCACGCGCCGCCATCTGCTCCTTGGTCCAGCTCATGCCGACACCGTCCTCTTCTCGATCCGCTTGTCCTGCTCCCCGGTCTCCACCACTCGGTGCACGAAAATGCCGGGCAGGTGCACCTGCGCCGGGTCGATCTCGCCGGGCTCGACCAGACGCTCCACCTCGGCGATCGTCATCGTGCCAGCCATCGCGCACAGCGGGTTGAAGTTCATCGCCGACTTGGCGAACACGAGGTTGCCCTCCGTGTCCCCCACCTCCGCGTGCACCAGGGCGACGTCCGCAGGAAGCGCCTCCTCCAACACGAAGCGACGCCCACCGAACTCGCGGACCTCCTTCGGCGGGGACGCCACGGCGACCGAGCCGTCCTCCCGGTACTTCCACGGCAGACCGCCGTCGGCGATGGGCGTGCCCACGCCCGCCGGCGTGTAGAACGCCGGCACGCCCACACCCGCCGCGCGCAGCTTCTCCGCGAGCGTGCCCTGCGGGGTGAGCTCGACCTCCAGCTCCCCGGCGAGGTACTGGCGGGCGAACTCCTTGTTCTCCCCCACGTAGGACGCCACGACGCGGCGCACCTGCCGGTTGTTCAACAGCAGGCCCAGGCCCCAGTCGTCGACGCCGCAGTTGTTCGAGTAGATCTCCAGCTCCCCCACCCCGGTCTCCACGAGGGCGGAGATCAGGGTGTCGGGGATGCCGTTGAGGCCGAAGCCGCCGACGGCCAGGCGCGCGCCGTCGCTCACGTCGCGCACCGCCTCCTGCGCTGTGGCGACGACCTTCGAGGTCGGGCCGGTTGATGTGTGGTTCATCGGGTCTCCAGTTCTCCGATCGGGAGGGTGAGCATGTGGTAGCTGAGTGTCTTACCGTGACCGTCGAGTACCGGCGAGCCGGTGACCCCGCCGCCGAGCACGCCGCGCAGTTCACAGACGAAGGACTCCACGGCGGTGACGTCCCGCACGGTGACATCCTCCGTTCTACACCGGAAGTGCTCCGCCACCGCGGATGCGGTGAGCCGGTCGCGCAGGAATGCATGGTCGGCGCTGCTGCGCGGCAGGACGGCGACGATGAGGGTGTCGCCCTTGTCGCCCGTGCGGGCGTCGGCGTAGGTGTCGAGGACGGTCATCAGAGGGTTCCTTTCGCTGTGTTCATCATGCTCTCGGTACTCACCGTGTTCACTTCTGCGGCGATGTGTTCGCGCGGCAGCAGGGTCGAGCGGATCGCCAGGACTTCGCTGAGGCCCTTGCGCGCTCCCCCGCCGGCGGCGGGCCCGGCGCAGTACAGGGCCTCGACCTCCCAACCGACGGCGTGTGCCTGCTCCCTGGTGTCCACCCGCGCGGCCACGCGCACCCGCACCTCCGGGGGTTCGGAAGCAGCGGGGGTCATGTTCCGGAACGCCGCACCGGTACCGATGAACTCCACGCTGACCTGCTCAGGGTCGATGCCGTGCACCGTATGCAGACGCTGCCGCACGATGTCCCACGCCAGGTCCGCGCGCTCGCGGGCTCGCGGCCCGGCGTAGCTGATCTGGCCCTCGCCGAACCAGCCGCCGCGGAAGCCGAGGGTGACCTTCAACGTCCCGGTCCGCGGGCGCCCCGTGGCGCCGCTGACACGCACGGCGTCCTGCCCGACCTCCTCGATGCTCACGCCGGAGAAGTCGGCGGTCACGTCCGGGGTGAGGTAGGCCGCCGGGTCGGCGACCTCGTAGAGCATCTGCTCACGCACGGTCTGCCAGGTGAGCATGCCGCCGGTGTCGGTCAGCTTGCCGAGTACCGCGGTAGCATCCTCAGCAACATCTGCAAAGGGGAACCCGAGGTCGGCCATGCCGGGCACCGGTTTGGTCACCGGGTCGGCGAAGTACCCGCCGGTGACCTGCCCGGCGCACTCCAGCAGGTGGCCCACGAAGGTGCCGGCACCCAGGAGCGCCCAGTCGTCCAGGTCCCACCCGAACTCGTGCACCATCGGTGCCAGGAACAGAGACGGGTCGGCCAGGCGCCCGGTGACCACCACGTCCGCCCCAATGTCGAAGGCGGGCAGGACCTGCTCCACGCCCAGGTAGGCGTGCGCGGAGACCAGCCCCGCCGACTCCGTAGTCTCTGCCGACAGGGCCTCGCCGGTCTCCCACACCTGCGGGTCCTCTGACCGCACCTGCTGCAGGACGCTGTCGCCGGTGAGGTAGGCCACCGTCACAGTGCGTTCCGGGACGACCTCGGCGGCGACCTTGGCGATCAGCCGCGCGGCGGCCTCCGGGTTCGCCGCACCGGAGTTGGTGACCACGGTGGTGCCGTGGGCGACGGTGTGCGGCAGGACGGCGCGCATCCGTGTCTCCAGCAACGGGTCGTAGCCGGCGTCCGGGTCGCTCAACCGACGCAGCTGCCCGGCGGCGACGGTGCGCTCCCCGAGGCACTCGAAGACGAGGTAGTCGAGGTCGGCGTCCTTGGCGAGCTTCACGGCCGGGTCGAGGCGGTCGCCGGCGAACCCTGCGCCGGAACCGATTCTGATGGTTCTCATCGAAAGTATCTCCTAGAAAGTCAGTGCTAGAACGTCAGGGCTAGAACGTCAGGGCGCCGGTGATGACCGCGGTCACGGTGATCACGATGGTGGTTCCCCACGCCCACAGGAAGGTGAACCGCTGGTGCTTGCCCAGCTCCACCTTCGCCATGCCGATGAGGATGAACGTGGACGCCGTCAGCGGGCTCAGCGGGAAGCCGGTGGTCATCTGCCCGGCGATCGCGCCGCGGGCGATCATCGCGGGGTCGGCACCCATGACCTCGGCGGTGTGGGCGAAGACCGGCAGGACGCCGAAGTAGAAGGCGTCCGGGGTGAACACCAGGCTCAGCGGCATCGAGACGACCGAGACGAGCACGGGCAGCACGCTGCCGAAGCTCTCGGGGATCACGTCCGCGAGGCTCTGCGCCATGTTCTCGATCATGCCGGAGTTGCCGAGGATGCCGGTGAACACGCCCGCGGCGAAGACCATCGAGGTCACCAGCACCACGTTGGCGCCGTGGTCACGGAAGAGCTTCTGCTGGTCCTTCCACTTCGGGATGTTCACGCAGGCGGCGAGGGTGAACGCCACGATGAAGCACACCTCCATCGGCACGGCGTGGGTGAACAGCACCGCCACGAGGGTGAGGGTGAGCACCAGGTTCACCGCCATGCGCCACCGCGGGACGCCCGCGTCGCGGCGGGCGTGGTCGGCCTCGTCGCCGGGGTCGACGGGGTCGACAGCGTCGGACGCTGCGGCGGCCGTTGCGTCGGACGTTGCGTCCTGCGGGACGTCCTGCGCTGTGTTGTCAGCATCCAGCCGGATGGTGCCGATGCGCTTCCGCTCCATGCGTCCGATGATGTAGGTCGCCACCAGCACCCACACGCCGCCGGCGATCATGGGGATGATCATCGGGGTGAAGACCTCGGAGGCGTCCATGTCCAGGGCGGCCATCGCGCGGATGGTCGGCCCGCCCCAGGGGAGCATGTTCATCAGGCCCGCGCCGAGGGCGACGATCGCGGTGAGGGCGATCGGGCGCATCCCGATCCGACGGTAGATCGGCAGGAAGGCCGACAGGGTGATCAGGAACGTCGCGGCACCGTCGCCATCCAGATGCACGCACATGGTGACCAGTGCGGTGCCGATGGCGATCTTCACCGGGTCGCCCTTGGCCCAGGCGACCATCCGGCGGATCAGCGGGTCGAACAGGCCCGCCTCCATCATCACCGAGAAGAAGAGGATGGCGAAGGTCATCATCACCGCGATGGGGGCGACCTGCAGCAGGCCCGCGCCGATGAAGTCGCCCAGGTCACCGCCGTGGCCGGCGAGCACGGCGAAGACGATCGGCACGAGGACCAGGCCCACCAGCACGGAGGTGCGGGTGAACAGGGTGAGTGCCAGGAAGATCCCCACGGTGAGGAATCCGTACAGAGCAAGCACGAGGCTCTCCTTTGTCGGCGGAAGGGGTGCGGACCCTGGTCAGGTCGGTCGGCCGAGATGGCCGTCCTGTGACCTGGGTCGCGTGGATGATCCGATTATGAGCCGCCACATTTAGTTGCGTCAAACAATAATCTTGCATAGATTCTTGCGGTATGCGGATAACTGACATCACCGTCGAGCAGATGCGCGCCACCGTCTGCGTCGCCGACCAGGGCGGATTCACCCTCGCCGCCGACCGCCTGGGGCAGTCACAGTCCTCGCTGAGCCGCACCGTCTCCCAGGTCGAGAAGGCCACCGGCGCGCGCCTGTTCGACCGCACCACCCGCAGCTTCGCCCTCACCGACGCCGGCACCGAGTTCCTGCGCGCCGCCCGGGTGGTCCTGGAGACCTACGACCGGGAGATCAACAACCTCGCCAGCTACCTGCGCGGGCCCAGCGGGGAACTGCGCCTGGCCACACTGCCCTCACTCGCCGCCACCCTGCTGCCGCCGTTCATCGACCGCTTCCGCCGCACCTTCCCCAACGTGGGCGTCAGTCTGCAGGACCTCATGGCCGCCAACATCATCGAGCAGTGCCGCTACGGCACGGTGGACCTGGCCATCACCGCAGAGGACCCCGAGCTGCTCGACAGCCTCCCTGACCACTTCCGCTTCTCCCCCATCGCCGAGGAACACTTCGCCTGCATCCTGCCCGTGACCCACCGCCTGGCCGACCGGGACGCCATCGACTGGGAGGACCTCGCCGGCGACTCCTTCGTCTCCTTCACCGAGGCCAGCTCCGTACGACGCATCACCGACCGCGAGCTCGCCGCCCGTGGCATCCGCCCGTCCCAGACCGTGACCGCCGGGACGATCTCGGCGGTGACGGGCCTGTGCGCGGCGAACCTCGGCATCTCCGCCGTCCCCGGCTTCGTGATCCCCATGACCCGTGTCGCCGGCGTGGTCCTGCGCCCCTTCCGCGGCGAACCGGTCACCAGGACGATCGGCGTGCTGCAGGACACCACCCGCACACTCTCGCCGGCGGCGCGGGAGTTCCTCACCCTGGTCGCCCACTCCACGTCCGCCGACATGACGCTGCCCGACTTCACCACGTGGACGGGACTGGGCGCCTGACCCCGGCACCGGCACCGCCGGCACCGCCGCCTCCGCGAGAATTATTTGATGTGAGTACGGAAACAAACCCTCACGATGCCGACATTCGTTCGTTACCCACCCCTACACTTCAGCAATGCTCGGCTATATAGCGTGGGGGCATTTTCTTGGCAAATACCTCTCGTTGACGTGCGCGAATCCGTCAGAATGCGCAGAATTACTCCCGGTCTGCTCAATTTCATTCGCGCTGATCTTAATTGCCCGATATCCATAAGCGTTTCCCTCGTGCCATAAATCAGCCACCGTCAAAAGTGGTGGGTCCGGTCACATGACTTCTATAGTCGCGCCCACCGAAGGACATGTAACGGTCCTTCCAGAAAAACGCCGACTAACTGAATGAGAACAGAGGTCATCCGACCCGCTGGAACTGACGAGTTTACGTCAATTAACAACGTACTTGTCGTGCCAACCATCTGTGTCCGTTTCCGCCAGATCCATGCACCTCGCCATTCAGAAAGGGACATCCGGGCGCCCGGATGCCCCGCCAGTCGGTCACGGGAGAAAAAGGAAGAATCCTCGACGGTAGGGACATCAATGAAACGTAGTTCACCACAGGACGTACACAGGCCGGTCCATGACAGCGCGACCGACCATCCGTCGTCCGCCATCTTCGGTGTCGCGCAGGCACCGGCCCCGCGAACGCTGATCGACATCCTCAACAGCACCACGGTCGCCCACCCCGACGCCCTGGCCCTGGTGGGCGGGGACACCGAACTCACCTACGAGCAACTGGCCGCCAGCATCGCCGAGCAGGTCGAGCGGCTGACCCGGGCAGGCATCCGGCCCGGGGACCGGGTTGGTGTGCGCGTACCGTCCGGCACGACCGACCTCTACGTGGCGATCCTCGCCACCCTGGCGGCCGGAGCCGCCTACGTCCCGGTGGACTGGGACGACCCCGATGCGCGGGCACGCAAGATCTGGGCCGAGGCCGACGTCGCCGCCGTCTTCGGCGCCGGCCTCGCCCTGGAACCGGCACAGGACCCCGCGCAAGAAACGGCGCGGGAACCGCGCCCGGCCACGCTCACAGCGGACGCTCCGTCCTCCCCCACGGTGGACGACGACGCCTGGATCATCTTCACCTCCGGCTCCACGGGGACACCGAAGGGCGTGGCCGTCACCCACCGCGCCGCGGCGGCCCTCGTCGACGCCGAGGCCAGGATGTACCTGACCCGCGACCCCCTGCATCCGGGTGACCGGGTCATGGCGGGGCTGTCCGTCGCCTTCGACGCCTCCTGTGAGGAGATGTGGCTCGCCTGGCGCTACGGCGCCGCCCTCGTCGCCGCGCCGCGGGACGTGGTGCGTTCCGGCGACTCCCTCGGAGCCTGGATCACGAACAACCGGATCAGCGCGGTGTCGACGGTGCCCACGCTGGCGTCGTTCTGGCCGGTCGACGCCCTCGACAACGTCCGCCTGCTGATCTTCGGGGGCGAGGCCCTCCCCGTCGAGCTCGTGAACCGGCTCGCCAGGGACGGCAGGGAGTTGTGGAACACCTACGGCCCCACCGAGGCCACGGTCATATCGACGGGCCAGCTGATGGACGAGGTCCAGGACGGTCAGCCGGTACGTATCGGCAGGGCGACACCCGGGTGGAGGCTCGCCGTGGTCGACCCGTCCACCGGTGAGCCGGTGCGCTGGGGAGAGTCCGGCGAACTCGTCGTCGCCGGGGTGGGACTGGGCCGCTACCTCGACCCGGTGAAGGACGCCGAGGTCTACGCGCCGCTCCCCGCCCTCGGCTGGGACCGCGCCTACCGCACCGGCGACCTCGTCGTCGCCGACCGCGAGGGGCTCGTCTTCGCCGGCCGTGCCGACGACCAGATCAAGTTCGGCGGACGCCGCATGGAACTCGGCGAGATCGACCGGGCGCTCGCGACGATCGAGGGTGTGGGGGCGGCGGCGGCCGCCAAACAGACGACCCCGGCGGGGTCGGACGTCATCGTCGGCTACGTCGTCCCGGACGACCGGCACCAGCAGACCGGTGAGCAGATCGACCTCAGGGCCGCCCGGGAGCATCTGCGGGCCGTACTGCCCGGAGGCATCTCCCCCACGCTGTGCACGGTGGCGGAACTGCCGCTGAAGACCTCCGGGAAGGTCGACCGCTCGGCCTTGCCCTGGCCGCTGCCGGACGACGGCGGAGGGATCTCCACGCTGCCGGCGGAACTGCACGCGCTCGGGCAGATGTGGACCGACCTGCTGGGGCCGGTACCCCTGGACGCCGACTCGGACTTCTTCGACCTCGGCGGGTCCTCCGTGGCCATCGCCAAGCTCGCCACCTCGCTGCGCGCCACGCACCCGGCCGTCAACATCGGGGCGCTCTACGACCACTCCACGTTGACGGGCATGGCGGACTACGTGGCCGGTCTCCGGGAGAGCAACGAGTCCCGGCCGATGCCGGCCGGAATGCCCTGGTGGTCCGGCGTCGTCCAGTTCCTCGTGGTCTGCGGCATCTACGTCCTCAACGCGGCCCGCTACATCGTCGGCTCCATCCTGGTCATCTGGGTCCTCGCCTTCTTCTTCGAGGCCGGCTGGGTCCCCTACCCGCCCCTGGCGCCACTTCTCGTCGGTTGGCTCGTCCTGTTCTCGCTGCCGGGGAAGGTCGTCCAGGCGACGGTCGTGGCACGTCTGCTCACCCACCGGATCACGCCGGGCACCTACCCTCGCGGCGGGCTGGTCCACCTGAGGATATGGGCCGCCGAGCGCGTCCTCACCTACCTCAAACTGGAACCGCTGCTGGGCACACCGGTGACGCCGGTGCTCTTCCGCCTGTTCGGTTGCCGTGTCGGACGCGGCACGGAGCTCCAGACCTTCCCGCCGGTGACCGGCCTGCTGTCCGTGGGCGACGACACCATCCTGGAGCACGAGGTCGACGTCAACGGCCACTGGCTCGACGGCGACACGCTCCATGTCGGGGTCATCCGGGTCGGCGACGAGGTACGGGTCGGCATGCGGAGTTGGCTGGGGCCCGGCGCCGACCTGCGCGACGGGTGCGAGATCCTCGCAGGCTCCTCCGTCGCTGGATGGGTGCCCGCCCACCGGCTCTACGGTGGTTCACCCCCGGCCGACTGGGGGGAGGCGGGCCTCACGTGGCCGGAGCAGAGCCCCGAGGACACGGCCGGCGACGGCGCGGTGGGGACACTCTCGCGCCTGCCGCACCGGCTCCTCTACATGGTCGGCCTCGCATGGATGGGGTTGCTGCCGCTCCTGGCGATCCTGCCGGGGACGTTCCTGGTTCTGCCGCACGTGGTGGAACGCACCCGCTACGAGGACGTCTTCCCCACCTTCGCCGCCTGGGTCCCGGTGTTCACCCTGCTCACCATCCTCACGTGGATCTCGCTGGTCATCGTGACCGTGCGGCTGTCCTCGCTGCTCATCCGCCCCGGGTACTTCCCGACCGAATCGACCACGGGCTGGGCGTTGTGGCTCACCCACACGATGATGCAGAAGACGCTCACCTCGACCTACTTCCTCTACGCGGCGTGGTACACGCCCGCATTCCTCCGACTGCTCGGGGCGAGGGTCGGCCAGGGCAACGAGATCTCCACGGTCGAGACGATCCCGCACCTCACCTCCATCGGTGACAGGTGCTTCCTCGCCGACCACTCCATGTGCACCGCCTCGCGGCACCGTGCCGGCTGGATCCATGTGGGGACCACCGTCCTCGGCAACGGGTCCTTCGTCGGCAACTCCGGCATCGTCGGGCCGGACTACGACCTCCCGGAGAAGTCGTTGATCGCCGTGCTCTCCTCGACGCCCTACCGGGCGGAGCGCGGGACCTCGTGGCTGGGCCGCCAGACCAGGGAGATCCCCCGCCGTCATGTCGAGGCCGACCTGTCGAAGACCTTCAACCCGGGGCCGGGGCTCAGGGGCGCGCGTGCCAGCGTGGAATTCCTCCGCCTCGTCCCACCGGTCATCGCCGCCTACCTCGACCTGTTCATCGTCTGGGCGGGGACCACGGTCTACATGCGGTCGGAACCCGGCTGGCCCGGGATCTGGACGGTCTGCCTGTGGTCGGTGCCGATCGTGCTCGTCGCAGGCGTGGTGGCCTGCCTCGTTCCGGTGCTGGCGAAGTGGCTCATCGTGGGCCGGTTCACCGCAGGGGAACGCACGCTGTACTCGACCTTCGTGTGGCGCAGTGAACTCGTGGACAACTTCGTCGAGATGCTCGCCGTCCCCTCCCTCATCCGGGTCTCCCTGGGCTCCCCGCTCTACAACTGGTGGTGCCGGCTCATGGGAACCCGCGTGGGCAGGGCGGTCTGGTGCGAGACGTGGTGGCTCCCCGAGTTCGACATCATCTCCATCGACGACCACGCGACGGTCAACCGCGGCACCGTCCTGCAGACCCACCTCTTCCACGACCGCGTGATGTCCCTGGACCACGTCTCCCTGGGCGCGGGCTCCACTCTCGGACCGAACAGCTTCCTGCTCCCCGGGGCCTCGATCGGCGCCCGGACGACCGTGCGTCCCGGCTCCCTGGTCCTGCGTGGGGACGCCATCCCCTCCGACTCCGTGTGGGCCGGAAATCCCGTCACCCACGTCAATCCCGTCACCCACGTCAACCGTTAGGAAAATACCTTGGACACCTCCCCCGAAACAGGCGGTGCACGAGCCCGCCCCGACACCTGGCCCAGCCGACCTGCATCCCTGGTGCCCGCATCCGGCAACGGAGCACTGCCGGACGCACCGGGCGTCCCGAAGGAGGCCGCCGCCGACAGCGTCCGGCCCCTGCCCGGCCCGGCGCGGGTCCGTCCCATCTGGGACGGTGAACACGAGCTGGACCCCACGTCCTTCGCACCTCCCCCGCCGCTGGGCGAGTCCCACGGATCCGCGCAACGGTGGAGCAGGCGGGCCGCCTTCGGACCCGTCGATGACCCGCGCCGGATCACAGGACTGGACGCGGCGCGGGGCTTCGCGCTCCTGGGGATGGTCGCGGTCCACACGATGCCGGCCTACAACGAGCTGACCGGCGAGCCGACGATGGTGTGGAGACTGTTCGCAGGGCATTCGTCGGCGCTCTTCGGAGTGCTCGCCGGTGTCACCATCGCCCTCATCACCGGGGCCAACAACCCGCACACGGGCCTGCGCCTGCGCCGTGACAGGGTGTCGCTGGCCGTGCGCGCCCTCATCATCCTGGCTATCGGGCTCCTCCTCGACCAGGTGGGGGTCCCCGTGTACAACATCCTCCCCTACTACGCCCTGATGTTCCTGGTGGCCATAGCGCTGACGGGGCTGCGGATCCGTCATCTCCTGGCCTTCGCCCTCCTCTTCACCGCCCTCGGGCCGGTGGTCATCAGGCTGGTGGCCGCGTGGGGCGGCTACACCACGACGCTCAACCCCAGCTTCACGGACGTCGCCGATAGCCCGCTCGACATGCTGATCACCCTCACGGTCGGTGGAACCTACCCGGCCGTGACCTGGATGGCCTACATCTGCGTCGGGATGACCCTGGGCAGGCTGGACCTGCGCTCCGTGGTCACGCACATCTGGCTGGTCGTCGTCGGCGGCGGTACGGCCGCGTTCGGCATCCTGCTCTCGACGTTCCTGCTCGACTACGGCCGGGTGTTCCGCAACATCTACGAACTGACGGACGGCTACGACGCGACCGACATCCAGGAGGTCCTGGACTACGGGCCGGACGGACGCCTCCCCACGGACACGTGGTGGTGGTTGGCGACCTCGGGTCCCCATACCAACACCACGTTGTCCGTCGTCTCCGCGGCCGGGCTGGCGGTGCTGGCGATCGGCGTGTTCCTCCTGATCGCCAGTGGTGTGCGGGAACTGCTCACCCCCCTCATCGCCGTCGGCTCGATGACCCTGACCATCTACGTCTCGCACCTGCTGTTCCTCAAGTTCGCGTTGGACGCGGACTGCGACAACAGGGTCACCCTCCTCATCGTCCAGATCGTGGGGGCGGTTCTCTTCGCCGTCGTCTGGACCCTGGTGCGGGGCCGGGGCCCGTTGGAGGAGATCGTGTCACGGATCTGCCGGTTCGCGACACGGGGCGTGGGCCGCACCCCGACACCGAACCCGACCCCGAGCTCATGAAGAAAGGACGTTCCGTGAAGCGAACCAGCGTGGTGTCCACCTGTCTCGTCGCCTCCCTGCTGTTCTCCGTGTCCGCGTGCGGTGGTGACGGCGGCGGGAACGACGGGAACAGTGATCCCGTCGGCAACGGCGGCGGCAAGCACGTCCGCCCGCCCTCGACGATCGGCGGCACGGGCCGCGGCGGTGAGTCCGCCTCCGCGACACCGTCCGAAGAATCCAGTCAGGACCCCACGCAGGGACCCTCCCAGAATCCCTCCCAGGACGAGGTGCCGCTGCCGGTGTACCTCTACCCCAACGGCCGGGAGGTCGTGCTGACCGCGCCCGGCTCGTCGCTGGCGTTCGGCGACGCCGCGACGGTCGCCACGGCGGACGAGGAGGGCAGGCTGCTCGTGTGGTCGATCACCGCCCACGACGGCGTCCCGCGTGGCCGGGAGAGCGTGAGCCTGCTCGACCCCCTCGCCGGTGACAGCGTCGACCACTACCTGTGTTTCGCCTTCGACATCGTGTACCTCGGCGCGGTCCCCCGCTTCACCGACGACCCCGTCGTCCTCACCGCGCTGCCGGACGCCACGTCGGCGGTCCCCACACCGATGATGGTCCCCATGAGCCGGGACGGCCTCAACGGGAACCAGGTGGTCGGCAGCGTGGACGACGGCTGCGGGATCCCCCCGGTCAGCCGTCTCCCCGTCATCCAGAGCGAGCTGGTCGCAGGACGCCACTACGCCCGCGGCGTGTTGTCGCACGCCCCCGCCGACCCCGACTGGCCGAGCGTGCCGGTCGGCCTGCGGTTCGACTACGGCGGCGGCGTCCCCGGCGCCTCCGCCGACCGGACGCGACCGGCCTCCGTCACGTGGCGCTAGGACAGGTCGCGCTAGAACATGGTGTTGGAGTTGGCTGACGTGGCCGGCACGTCCTGGATCACGTCCCAGTGCTCCGTGATCTCCCCGTCGACGACGCGGAAGATGTCGACCACTGCCTGGCCCCGGTCGTCGGGGCCGTTGGTGGAGTGCACGTGGAGGTACACCAGGTCTCCGTCCTCCGCGGTGCGCACGATCTCGCTGCGGTAGGCGGGGTTCTGCTCGAAGTAGTCGGTGAAGAAGTCGACGAACGGGGCGCGGCCGTCGGGGAGCTCGGGATTGTGCTGGATGTAGTCCTGCGCGATGACGTCGGCCGCCGCCGGGTCGTGCCCGTTGAAGAAGTCCTCGTAGAACGTGGTCACGGTGTCGAGGTTCGAGGAGTCCTTGACCGCCGACACCTGCTGTGTCGAGGCGTCGGCCACCGCGGTTGCGTCCTCGGGGGCGGAGCAGCCGACGAGGCCGACGGCCAGCACGGCGGCGGCCGTTACGGTGGTCACTGAGGTCACTGTGGTCACTGTGGTGATCGGGCGAATTCTCATGGTTGTCCTTCCGGTTGTACGGCGGGGTGGGGTGTCAGCTGCCCAGGATCGACAGGCTCAGCCCGGTCGATCCGAGGGCGGTGACGGACGAGCCGAGGGCCACGAGGCCGCCGGTGAGGGAGACGAGACTGTCGGACAAGGTCGGGAAGTCCAGCCGGACCGACGAGGCGATCGCGTCGAGCGAGGACAGGACGATTCCGTACACGGCATCGAGAAACATGGTGGTCTACTTTCTTCAGGCGAAAAGGGTGGTCACGAACGGTGAGGCGAAGACGCCCTTCGGGTCGTTGCCGCGCAGCTCGGCGACGGCGTCCCTGGCGTCCGGCAATGAGTCGACGTAGAGGTCCGAGAGGCTGCTGTTGGTCCAGGGGCCGGCCGGGGTGTGCGCCCACCGTTTGGCCCATTCACCCCGCAGTGTCGCGTAGCCGCCGATTCGGGAGCGCAGGGTCTCCTCCAGCTCGGCGTAGAACTCGTCGGCGTGCGGGGTGCCCGGCAGGGTCAGGACGTCCAACCAGATCACGGTGTCCTTCTCCGGACTCCCCGGTACACGGGAGGCGCCGGAGAGCGAGGACGCCACGGCGCCGGCGACCACGCTGTGGGCGGGGTCGTCGACCTCGCTGACCCTGAGTTCGACGACGCCGTTGATCGGGTACTTCCGCTGACCCCGGTAGGTGTCCAGGAGGCTGGTGTACACCGCGGAGAAGTCGTGGGCGACCCGTTGGAGCTCGCTGCGTGGGACGACGGCACCGATGCTGCTGGCCGCGACCTTCAGCGTGGTCGGCCGCACGAAGTGGACGAAGCACTTGTTCGGCCCCCACATGTTGCGCGCCCCCGTCGCCGTCAGCCCGGCCTTGGTGGCGGACAACATGAAGCTCCCGAAGGCCGGTGCGAGCCGGTCCTGCCCGGAGACGATCTTCTCCAGGGTGTTCGCGGCGACGTCCGGGAGGGTGTCGGCGAAGGGGTAGTTGTACGGCCCGGTGACCCACCTGGCCCCGGCGGGGCGTTGGTCCGCCCGCCGCCAGATCTGCACCCAGGGTGTCCTGGTGAAGCAGTACCAGATGAACCCGACCCGTCCGTTGACCTCGAGCAGGGAGGTCAACGAGTTCTCCCCCGCGTCCTCCGGTGCTGCCAGGATGTCGTCGATGTCGATGTCGGTCCTGTTGATGCAGTGGACGTTGACGTCCGGGGTGGTCTGCAGCGTCACGCTGATGATGAAGCATGACCCCAGGCAGGTCAGTAGCGCCGCGCATCGGGGATCGTCCCTGTTCACCGTGGTCGCCCGGTAGGTCCCGGTGTCGTGGTCCCACTCGAGGAACCTCAGTTGCGTGATCAGGTTGCTCATGGTGGACAGCGTCCGGCCGTCGGTGTGGGGCTCGTCGACGGTGGAGAGTCCCGTGCCGTGGCCGTTGACCGCCACCGCACCCACCACGGTGATGTCCCCCGGGGCGGGGACGGAGAGCAGCGTCCTTCCGACCCCGTGGATCCGTTCCAGGAGGTCGTCCATCCTGGTCCCGCACCACGCGGTGACCGTGGAGTCCGTCGTCGCGGTGACGCCGGCGAGTTCGCGCACGTCGACGAGGACGGTCCGCGGGTGCGGACGTCCGACGGTCGCCACCGGCGACCAGCTGTGCTGGTACCCGAACGGACGCAGGTTCACGCCGCTCGCCGCGGCCCAGTTGGCCAGCGCGAGGACGTCGTCCTCACTCCCGGGCACCGCGGTCCACATCTTGCCGGTGACGATGGTGTTGTCCCAGTTGCTGAACACCGCCTGGGTGAGCTTGATCCCCTCGGGGAAGTTCGACATGAGTTCCGGGTCGCGGGTCACCGCCGCGGCACGGCCCATGGGCGAGAAGATGACTGTGGCGGCCGCGAGGGCCGAGAGCTTCCCGAAGTTCCTTCGTGTGACGTCGTAGTCTGACATGTCCTGTCCTTCTTCTGGAGGTTGAAACACCCCGAGACCCGGCCGTGCGGCCGTGCTCGGGGTGTCGACAACAGGTGGGTTGGTCCCGGGGGATCGTCCTACGGTCCTACGAACCGCTGATCGACCCGGAGGTGATGGGGCGGGCGGACGAGCAGTAGGACAGGATGTCCCCGATCGTGGTGGGCAGGTGGAACAGGGTGTCCTGGATCGCGTACACCGGGATCTGGACGAGGAGCCTGATCGGCAGGCCGATCAGCTCGGCGAGACTGTTCGGCGACAGCGACTCGCGGATGTCGGCACCGTGGTCACGGAAATTGGCCAGCAGCCATTCCCACGACGCTGCCGGACCGCTGCACACGTTCCAGTTCCGGAGGTCCTCGTCGTGGCTCGGGTTCCAGATGATTCCTTCGGCGGACCCGATGGTGGGTGTCGAGACGTCGTCGGCGGCCGCGGTCGCGACTCCGCCGGCCATGACGGTCATGGTCAGGCACGCCGAAACGGCGAACTTCTTGGTGGTGGTGCTCATGGTGGTGGTCATTGCCAGTCCCCTCAGCTTCCGATGATTCCGATGATTGCCGCCGGAATGACACCAATGACAATGGTGGCCAAGCCAAGGGCTAGATTGATTGGAACGACAGCCAGTTCCAGAATTGCGTCGAGCATTTCCTCTCCTTTCGGACCTCCCCAGTGTTGAGGAGTGGACCGAATATAGATCACCAGGTTCGCAATGTGGAGACTTATATGCATAGTGAATCAAACTAGCTACCAGGATAAACACTGTTCGAAAGTTAGCGATAAACGTTAATTGTTCCCCCATTTACGACCGCTCATTTATTGCAATTGTAGGTTCCGGATAATTGTTATGTTTGCCCCTCGACGTAAAACTCCCCCGCCAACCGCGCCGGCATTCTCCTGCGGCCGGCCGCCACGTGGACGGCGGGCGGATGGTTGACTGGGCGGCATGCCGCTACCGTTCATCACCGCCGACGAGGTCCGTCAGCGCGTCCCCATGCTCTCCGCCGTCGACGCGATCGAGCAGACCCTGCGCGACGGCCTCGACCCCGCGGGCACACCCGCCCGCAGCAGCGTCCCGCTCGACCACGGCAGCTTCCTGCTGATGCCCGCGCAGACCCGTGGTTCCGCCGGGGTGAAGGTCGCCAGCGTGGCACCCGACAACCCCGCGGCCGGACTGCCGAAGATCCAGGGCCTCTACCTGCTGTTCAACGCCACCACCCTGGAGCCGAGCGCGGTCCTGGAGGGCAGTTCACTGACCGAGATCCGCACCCCAGCGCTCTCCGCGGTCGGTGTGCGCCACCTCGCCCCCGGGCGTGGGCGCACCGGTGACGGGGTGGACGTCGTCCTGTTCGGCACGGGCCCGCAGGCCTACAACCACGTCCACGCCACCGCCGCGGTGCGACCGATCAACTCCGTCACGGTCCTGGGTCGCCGCCAGAGCAAGGTCGACGAGCTGGTCGCCCGACTCACGCAGGACGGTGTCAGCGCCGTCGCCGGCACCGATCCGGCCGACCATGTCCCGCAGGCCGACCTGGTGCTGTGCTGCACCAGTGCCAGGGCGCCGCTCTTCGACGGTTCCCTGGTGCGTGACGACGCCCTGGTGGTCGCGATGGGATCCCACGAGCCGGACGCCCGGGAGACCGACGACGTCCTGCTGTCACGGGCCACGGTGTACGTCGAGGACGTGGACACTGCGATGCGCGAGGCCGGTGATGTGCGCATCGCCGTCGACAACACCACGATCAGCACCGATGACCTGCACACGCTCAGCGAGCTGGTCAACGACGGACCCGTGGACGCCCCCGGCCCGGTGCTCCTCAAGACCGTGGGCATGGGTTGGCAGGACCTCGCCGTGGCCGAGGTCGCCTACAGCACCGAGGAACGCTGACACGGCGGAGGTCGAAGGTGCATAGGCGGGATCACGCCCCGTGGATCAACCGCGGACGCTCGCTCACACCTCGAAGCTGCCGAACAGCACCGTGGCCAGCAGCAGGCCGAGCACGAGGTTGAACACGGTGGCCAGTCCGAACACCGCCACCGGGCGGGCCCCCGCCTCCTTCAGGGTGCGTGCCTCGAACTCCAGGCCGATGGAGACGAACGCCAGGATCAGGAAGTAGTCGCGGAAGCCCTTCACGGTGGCGTCCACACCCTCCATCGTCGCCTCGTCGAGGAACTCCGCGGCCACCGTGACGATCACCGACGCCGCCACGAAGCCGATCACGAACTTGGGGAAACGGTGCCAGAAGTCGATGGCACGCAACCTCGGGGCGCCCTCTCCCCGATCAACCTTCACCGCGAACCACGCGGTCAGAGCCACGGCGACGAATCCGATGAGTGCGTTCTGGGTGAGCTTCACGATCGAGGCGATCTGCAGGGCGTCCTCCCCCGCCAACGCACCGGCCGCGCTCACCGCGGCGGTGGTGTCGATGTTGCCGCCGATCCAGGCACCCGCCACCGCGTCCGGCAACCCCAGTACCTGCGCCAACCAGGGGAGAAGAAAGATCGACGGCAGGGCGAACACGATGACCAGTGTCGCCGTGTACGCCAGGTGCTCCTTCTTCGCCTTCACCGCCCCGGCCGCGGCGATCGCCGCGCTGACCCCGCAGATCGACACCGCCGAAGCCAGCAGCGCACGAAGGTGATCGTCCACCCCCAGCCTGCCCGCGACCCACCAGGTGAAGAAGAACACCCCGGTGATCAGCACCAGTGCCTGGAGCACCGCCGGCCCTGCGGCCCGCAGGATCACCGACAGCACCACGGTGCCGCCGAGCAACACCAGCCCGGTCTTGATGAAGAACTCGGTGCGGAACCCCGCGGCGAGGCGCCCCCGCACCCCCAGGGCGGACAGCACCGCGTTGAGCGACAGCCCGATCAGGATCGCGTAGACGGGGAACTCGACCGCCCCGCCGAGCTTCGCCACCGCCGTGCCCTCGGACCATTCGGGGACGTTCTCGGTGAGGTAGCGGGTCAGCGCCCCGCCGCCGAGGACCACGACGAGCCCGGCGACGGCCCAGCGCCACTCGAGACGCCGACCGTCCTGCAGGTTTGCCCGCTCGATGCTGCCTTCACCGACGCCACCGACCGTGGCGGTCACAGGACCAGCCAACTCTCGGTGATCACGCCGGCCAGCACGAGGACCAGGATCCCCAGCCCAGCGACCACGGCAGCCCAGTCCTCCGACAGGGCGAACCTGGCGACCTGCCTGACGGCCTCGTTCGACTCGTCTGACTCGCCGGGTCCGCTGTTCGCCGTGTCCTCGCTGGTGTGTGTCGTCATGCACCGAAGATAGACAACTCAGTCTACCTGGTGGAAGCGTTCCATTCCCCCTGAATCAACCGCGCCGCCACGACGGTCAAGCCCTGGGAGGTGGTGGCTCCAACACCTCTGCTGCCCGGCGCAATCCCGGCATTTCGGTCCGGTCGCTGTCAGAGATCGGACCGAAATGCAGGGATTGCGCCGGTGGCGTGCGGACGTCGGAGACACATAGGCGGGGATCACGCCCCGCGGATCAACCGCGCCGCCGCGACGACCGGTTCCACGATCACTCCCGGGTAGGTCGACTCCAGCTCCGCGGCCACGTCGCTGAGCGGACCGCCGCCGATCACCACACGGTCGGCCCCCTTCGTCACCGCGCGCTCCACCGCCACCGCCAGCTCACACCGGCTGGCCTGTGGCGAGGTCGCCAGCACCAACGGGTCGGTGCGTGTGAGCTCCAGTCCCGTGTACGACTCCGCCACCCCCACCCGTGCCACCAGCTCTGCCAACGACCCCGCCAGCTCGCCGGTGGTCGTCGCGATGGCGAAACGTCCTCCCGCGGCCGTGGCGGCGAGCAGGGCGGCCTCGCCGATGCCGGTGACGAGCACCCCGTCCAACGCCGGCAGGTGGCGCAGCTCCCGCACACCCGGGTCGCCGAAGGCGCCGACCAGCACCGCGTCGAAGCTCGATCCGTCCTGCGAACCGTCCTGTGCAGCATCCTGCAGCGCACCACGCACGGCGTCGACCACATGCCCCGCGGCGTCCTGCAGCGCGTCCGGCGTGGTGATCATCGCCGGGCCGCGCGCAGCGGTCACGGCGGTCACCACGCAGCCGGGAGCCTCGGCGAGCGCAGCGTCCGGCCCGAGGGCGGCGCGCAGCCGCCGCGCCATCATCGCGGTGGTGGATTGGTTGGTGTTCGGGTTGACCAGCAGGATGCGTCGGGTCACCGCAGACCCCCGCGCGCCGCGGCCAACTCGCGCACGCCCGTGGCGATGCGCACCTCCGAGATCGAGGCCAGGCCCACGCGCACCTCGTCGCGGCGCACCACCGCACCCGGCGCGTAGTACAGCTCACCGGGACTGACCAGCACTCCCCTGCCGCGGGCACGCACCGACCAGTCGGCCGTGTCCGCCCCCTGCGGGTCGTGCATCCACATGTTCATCTGCGGCACCACCAGCTGCCCGGCCATGTCCGGCAGGTAGGTGCCCACCGCCTCGCGGAACTGCTCGTACTTCGACCGCACCCGCAGCCGGTAGCTGCGCAGCTGGCGGGCGTAGTCACCGGAGCGCACGAACAACGCCAGGCTGCGCTGCAGCATCGGCGAGGGCGTCTTCGTGGAGAAGTGCCGGAAGCGTCGCAACGCGGCGATCAGCTCCGGGGCGGCGACCACGTAGCCCATGCGCAGCCCCGGCGCGAGGTACTTCGAGAACGTGCCCAGGTACACCACGCGCCCGGAACGGTCGATGGACTTCATCGGCGCCAGGGGTGGACCCTGCAGGCGGATCTCGGCGTCGTAGTCGTCCTCCACGACCACCGCGTCGGACGACTCGGCGAGCGCCAGGAACCTGCGGCGACGCTCCGGGCTCAGCGCCACGGACGTCGGGTGGTGGCTGCTGGGCGTGAGGTAGACCAGGTGCGCACCCGCGGCGTCGTGGGCCACCGCGCCCTCCCGGTCCACGCGCATGTGCTGCATGCGCGCCCCACTGGCGGCGAAGACCTGGTACGCGTCGACGTAGCCGGGGTTCTCGAAGGCGACACGCACGCCGGGGCCGACCAACGCCAGCGACAACAACGACAGCGACTGCTGCGTGCCCGCGGTGATCATCACCTCGTCCGGGCCGGCACGCACCCCACGCGGGGCGAGCACCTCCTCGACCAGGGCGTTGACCAGCATCGGGTCGTCGCCCTCGCGGGGATCGCCGAGTGCCACGTGCAGGTTGCGTCCCGACATCGCCGCATTCACCGCCTTGAGCCACGAGCGGGTGGGGAACGTGTTCTCCTCCACCTGCCCGCTCATGAACGGGAACGGGTAGCGCCGCTGGTCCGGCACCACGATCCGGGTGACCGGCGGGGCGTCACGGTAGAACAGTTCGTCCCAGTCCACGCAGGACGCTGCGGGGGCGGTTGCGGGGTCGTCCGCGGCTGCGCGCCCCGGCGCGGGCGGTGGCAGGGTGGGCGCGGTGGCCGGGTACATGCCGCTGCGCGGCTTCGCCGTGATCAGCCGGTCGTCCACCAGGCGCTCCAACGCGGTCTGCACCGTGGTGCGCGAGACCCCCAGCTGCTCGGCGAGCTGACGCGACGACGGCAGGGCGCGGTTCAGCGGGTAGTCGCCCCGCGAGAGCCCCTGGCGCAGGAACGCGCCCACCCGCGCGTGCAGCGGGGTGACGTGGGCCAGGGCCGCCCAGTCGTCGGTGAAGCTGTGCACCGGGTCAGCATAACCCCGACACCAGAAGCAGACATGCCGCCACGAACGCCACCACCCGCCCGAGCATCGTCACCAGCCCCATCGGCGCACGCCTGGCCAGCACCACGCCGAGCACCGAACCGATCACGATGCCGACGACGAACGTGCCGATACCGTCCCACCCGTCCGGGGCCAGTCCCGTCGTCGGGGCCAGCACCACCAGCCCACACACCGAGGCGACCAGGAACATCACCGCCAGACCCTCGCGGTACCTGCGGGCGTCCGGCGCCTGGTAGACCATCAGCAACGGCGGGCCGGGCAACGCCACCGTCGCCGTCATCGTGCCCGCCACGAACCCGCCCACACCCATGCGCGTGGGAGAGGTCGTGATCACCCTGCCGAGCAACGGCGGCAGCAACGCCACGATCACCCCCAGGGCCACCACCACGTTCACCGCCTTCTGGTGCTCCCCGATCCACGCCAGGAACGGCACACTGACCACCGTTCCCACGATGATGCCCACCCCGGCGGGGAGGAGCAGGCGGGCGTCCTTGCGCAGGTTCGCCCGCTTCGACGTGGCCACCGAGATGATCATCAGCACCGTGGTGATCGTGAGCAACGGCCCGGGCAGCAGGTTCGGCGCGACGAGCACGACCAGGGGCGCGGCGACCAGGGCGAACCCCGAGCCGGTGACGGCCTGGATCACCGCGGCCACGATGCCGACGGTGAGCAGCAGTGCGGTGCACATGCTCAGCACCCCCGGTCCGTGAGATGTGCGGGGTGTGCGCGGGAGGCGCGGGGTGCGCGCTGCTGGTGTGCCATGGGGATCCTGGCCTCTCGTCGTCGGGCGGCGGGGGCGCGGAGGGTCACTCCGGCGCGCCGCCCCAGTTGTGCGGGACTCCCCCAGCCTGCTGTGCCGACGACTGGACCTGAATATCCACGGGACGGGCAGTACGGGCGGTCCAGTTGAAACATGCCAGAAACATTGAGTCCGGCGGGTTACCCGGGGTGCTCCGGGTGCTCGGTGCGCCACCGCGTCCCCGCCAAGCTCGGCATACTGGGGCCCATGACCCGCCGACGAGTGACCCTTCGCGCCGTGACAGCGAGTGTCGGCACCGTTGTCGGCTCGTGCGCCCTGCTGCTCACGTCCTGCACGACACCGCAGGCCTCCTCCGACGGTGGCTACAGCTCCCACGCCGCCACGCTCGACGGGGTCAACCGCACCTGGGACGTCTACACGCCGGAGAGCGGTGGATCCGGTCGATCAGACGAGGCCCCGCTGCCGGTGGTGCTGGTCATCCACGGCACCGGCGACACCGGCGCGGGCATCCGTTCGGGGATCGGGCGGGACCTGGAGCGTCTCGCCGATCGCGACGGGTTCATCGTGGCCTACGTCGACGGGTATGCCAACAACTGGAACGAGTGCCGCGCGGCCGGCGACTGGCCCGCCAAGCAGCAGGATCTCGACGACGTAGGCCTGATGCGTCACGTGGTCGAGACGATCCACGGGGATTCAGGCGACTCCGGCGACTCCGATGCCTCCGATGTCGCTGCCCCCGTGTACGCCATCGGGTACTCCAGCGGCGCGCACATGGCCCAGCGCCTGGCCTACGAGGCGCCCGACCTGGTCAGCGCCGTGGCCTCAGTGAACGGCAACGTACCCACAGACGACAACTTCACCTGCAGCGATGAGCACCAGCCGGTGCCGATACTGTTCCTGCAGGGCCGCGAAGACCCGATCAACCCCTTCGACGGTGGCGAGGTGGTGCTCGGATCCGGTGCCAACGCCGTGAGCCGTGGGAACGTCCGCTCCGCCGAGGACAGTGCCGAATGGTTCGCCCAGCGCAACGGCATCGCGGACACCGGCTCACCCACCACCGTGCAGGACGGAGACGCCAAGGTAACGACCTGGGGCGACGCCTCAGGTATCACTCCCGGTGGCTCTCCCGACGACAGCACTGTCCGGCTGATCGCCGTGGACCACAGCGGGCACTCCTTCCCCACCTCCACCGGCAACTGGGGCAACTCCGGCGGTGCCCGCTACGACGGCCCCGGCGCGATCTGGGACTTCTTCAAGTCCGCAAC